>NZ_KI421420.1:3479-117867 GCF_000472285.1 Desulfuromonas sp. TF | reverse complement strand
ATGGTCTTGAAGATGTTGGCGCTGATGATGTTCGACCATTGCTGAATCTTGCTCAGCCGCTTGCGCCGCACCCTGAGGCTGCAGGCGGCGGATGGTCTGGGCGTATCGGTGGGAGACGGTGAGCCCTTTCTGGTCGATCAGCCTCATGGTCTTGAAGATGTTGGCGCTGATGATGTTCGACCATTGCTGAATCTTGCTCAGCCGCTTGCGCCGCACCCTGAGGAGGTCGATCCTCTGCCTGAAGAGGGCCTCCAGCGTGGCGTCGAGGGATTCGCGGATCTCCTTCAGCAGGAAGCTCATATGCTCGAAGGTGGTCTCGACGCTTTTCAGGGGATCCTCGACGGATTTGAGATTGAAAACCTTCTCCTTCAGCGTCTCTTCCGCCATGGTCCGGTGCCTGCGGTGGGCATTCCAGATCAGCGCCCCGGCGAGCGCCAGCAGGAGGAGGACTCCGAAACCTTCGCCGTAGAAGATGACGGCGGCGAAAAGCCCGGCGAAGGTGAAGGCGATGAGCGCCGTCAGGAACCAGCCGCCGATGACGGTCAGCACCCCGGTGATGCGGTAGACGGCGGTTTCGCGCCCCCATGCCTGGTCGGCGAAGGAGGTCCCCATGGCGACCATGAAGGTGACGTAGGTGGTCGAAAGGGGAAGTTTGTAGGCGGTGGCGTAGGAGACCACGGCGCTGGCCACCATCAGGTTGACCGACGCGCGAAGCAGGTCGAAGGATGGCTTCTTCCCTGGATCGATGAGGGCCGGGGCTGCTTCGGGGTTGAGGCGGCGGCTGACCAGGGCACGCACACCCTTCGGGACGATGACCCTGACCGTATCGAAGAGGTGCAGCACCAGTCGCACGATGGAGCGGGAGAGGAAGATCGACTCGAAGCGTTCGCTTCCCTCCTCCTGCTGGCTGAGGCCGATCTCCGTTTCCGTGACCGTCCGGGCCTTCTTGGACAGCCACAGGGTGACGACCATTATGACGCCGGCCAGCAGCAGGTACAGGGTTTCCGTCTGAACCTTCGCGGCGAGCGCTCCCATGGTGACGGTGAGCGGATCGGCCGTCGCCATGGCCGCCCGATAGGCGTGCAGTCCAGCCAGGGGCACGCCGATGAAGTTGACCAGGTCGTTGGCGGCAAAGGCCATCGCCAGGGCGAATGTGCCGATCAGCACGATCGGTTTGAGGATGTTGAAGTGCATCATCTGCAGAATCTGCAGGAGGACGGCCGAGGCGGTGAAGATGATCAGCAGGAGCAGGAGGGTGTTGGCGTTGATCCACTCGACGTTGCGGCTGGTCATGAAGGAAGCGCCCTTGGCCCCCTTGATCAGGATGAAATAGGTAATCGACGACAGGGCGAGGCCGCCCCACAGGGCCCCGTAGCGCCTGATCCGCTGCCGGTAGTCAAAGGTGAACAGGAGACGGGTGAAAAACTGGACCGCGGCGCCGCAGACGAAGGAGATCGCAACCGAAAGCAGGATCCCCATGATGATGGTGATCGCCTTGGCCGAATTGATATACTCGACGATAGTCGTCAGGTCAGCTCCGGCCTGGATGATCTTGAGCAGCGATACGGCGACGGCGGCGCCGAGCAGCTCGAAGACGATGGAGACGGTGGTGGAGGTGGGAAGCCCGTAGGTGTTGAAGAGATCGAGCAGGATGATGTCGGTGATCATGACCGCCAGAAAGATGGTCAGCAGCTCGGGCATGGTGAAGAGCTGGGGATGGAAGATCCCCTTCCGCGCCACCTCCATCATGCCGCTGGAGAAGGTCACCCCGGCCATGATCCCCAGGCTGGCGATGACCATGATGACCGCTCTCGGCGCCACCCGGGAGCCGATGGATGAATTGAGAAAATTGACCGCGTCGTTGCTCACCCCGACCATGATGTCGAAGACGGCAATGATGACGAGGATTCCGACTCCGACCAGGAGAAACTCGGTGCTCATGTCGCTTAAGTGTCCTTTCCAGTTTTGCGGCGTATCGCCTCCGGTCACCTGCTCTCAACATTACCAGGAACACCCGAAGAATACAGGCCGTTTTTAGTTTGATCGATGGACGCGGACTCCTGCCGCCGCGCCTGTATATTCGTTTTTTGTTAGGGTTGTGTTAGGACTTGATTTTTTTGACGATTTTGCGCCGGCGGAGAAAACCGAAATCAGTTGCCACGATACGTAAAATATGGTTTTCTCAAGGAGTTGAGGCAAGATGACAGTTCCCCTTTTTACGTAAATAAAAGAGGAAATCCCGGATCAAGGATTGGTGATGATGGATCGGAGTAAACAGAGGTGAGTCCGGCCGGCCGAAACACGGGTATAGTCGTTGGGCTCGCCGGGGTGGCGTTGCTGGCCTGGCTGTTGGTCGGCCAGGTGCGGGAGAGGACGCCTGGAGCAGACAAAGGCGGGGGCGGCCGCGCGGCGCCGGTGGAGGTGGCGCCGGTCGAACACGGGCCGATCGTGCTGCGTCGCACCTTCAGCGGGGCGCTGGAGCCGCAGGCCCAGTTCGTCGTCGCGCCGAAGGTCGCCGGACGGGTCGAGCGCCTGAGGGTCAACATCGCCGATACCGTCACGCGGGGGCAGGTGGTGGCCGAACTCGACAACGAGGAGTTCGTGCAGGCGGTCGCCCAGGCCCGGGCCGATCTCGAGGTGGCCCGCGCGAATCGCGCCGAGGCGGCGAGCGCCCTGGAGATCGCCGAGCGTGATCTGGCCCGTGCCGAGAAGCTGCGTGAGCGGGGGGTGGCATCCGAGGTCCAGTACGATGCGGCCAGGGCCGACCAGCTGGCGAAAAAGGTTCAGCTCGAGGCCGCCGGCGCCCGGATCGCCCGGGCCCGGGCCTCTCTGGAGGCGGCCAACATCCGGCTCGGCTACACTACCATTGCCGCCGACTGGGCCGGCGGGGACGACGAGCGGGTGGTGGCCGATCGCTATGTTGACGAGGGTCAGACGGTCTCCGCCAATACCGAGTTGCTGCTCATTGTCGAACTGCAGCCGATCAACGGCGTGATCTACGTCTCCGAAGTCGATTATGCCCGCCTGCATCCTGGCCAGGAGGTTGCGCTGAGCACCGATGCCTATCCCGGCGAAACCTTCCGCGGCCGGATCGAGCGCATCGCTCCCGTTTTCCGGCAGGAGACGAGGCAGGCGAGGGTCGAGCTGACCATCGACAATCCGGGCCGGAGGCTCAAGCCGGGAATGTTCATCCGCGCCGAGATCGTGCTCGAGCGCCTGGCCGAAGCGATCATCGTTCCGGAGAAGGCCCTGGTCCGGCGCGATGACGTCACCGGGATTTTCCTGGTCGCGGAGGATGGACGTTCGGTCGCCTGGCGGCCGGTGCGGGTAGGGATCCGCGAAGGCGACAAGACGCAGGTCGAGGGGGAGGGACTCCGCGGAAGAGTGGTGACGCTGGGACAGCAGCTGGTCGACGACGGCTCCGCGATTATCATCCCCGCCGAGGCCGGGGCTCCGGCTTCGGCCGGCGGGAAGGAGGCCGAGCGACGATGAAACTGCCCGGCTTCAGCGTCCGGCGGCCGATCTTCACCACCATGGTCACCCTGATCGTGGTGATCCTCGGCGGCGTCTCCCTCAGCCGTCTGCAGATCGACCTGCTGCCGAACATCGAACTGCCGACCCTCACCATCCGCACCGAGTACGAGGGCGCCAGCCCGGAGGTGATGGAGCGGCTGATCACCCAGATCATCGAGGAGATCGTCGCCACCGTTCCCGGTGTCGAGGACATGACCTCCCAGTCTTCGGAGGGGAACAGCAGCGTTCGCGTCAGCTTCGTCTGGGGGACCGACATCGACACCGCGGCTCTCGACGTCCAGGCGAAGCTCGAAGACGAGATCAACGAGCTGCCCGACGACATCGTCCGGCCGCGGATCAGCAAGTTCGACATCGCCAGCTATCCCGTGGTCCTGCTCGGCATCTCCAGCAGCCTCGACCCCGTGGAGCTGACCCAGCTGGTTGAGGATCAGATCCGGTACCGTTTCTCCCGTCTGCCCGGGGTCGCCCAGGTCGATCTGTGGGGCGGCTTCAACCGCGAGGTGCGGATCGCGCTCGATCCCGACCGGATCAGGGCCCTCGATCTCCCCCTCGACCGGGTGCTGCAGGCGATCCGCGACGCCAATCTCGACCTGCCGGCGGGGCGCATCGAGCAGGGGCGCTACGAGGTGACCCTGCGGGCGCCGGCCGAATTCACCAGCCTCCAGCAGGTCCGCGAAACCGTGGTCTTCAAGCGCGAGGGGGCGGCGGTAACCCTCGGCCAGATTGCCGAGGTCCGCGACACCTACGAGAGGCTGAGCCGCATCGTCCGCGTCAACGGCGAGCGCGGCCTGCGGGTCGCCATCCGCAAACAGGCCGCCGCCAATACCGTCGAGGTCTCCCGCCGGGTGCTCGCCGAAATCGACGCCGTCAACGAGGCCTTCCCCCAGATTCGCGTCGTGCCCGTGGTCAATCAGGGGAACTTCATCGAGCGCTCCATCGCCAACGTCTCCCGATCCATCCTCTACGGGGGAGGCCTCTCCATCGTCGTCCTGCTCTTCTTCCTGCGCAATATCCGCAGCACGGTGGTCATCTCCCTGGCCATACCGATTTCGGTGATCGCGACCTTCGCCCTGATCTACTTCGGCGGCTTCACCCTCAATCTGATGACCCTGGGCGGTCTGGCCCTCGGCGTCGGCATGATGGTCGACAGCTCGGTGGTGGTGCTGGAGAACATCTTCCGGCGCCGCACCGAGGAGGGGGACGACCTGCAGACCGCCTCGGTGGAGGGGACCGGCGAGGTGGGCACGGCGATCATCGCCAGCACCATCACCACCCTGGTCGTCTTCCTGCCGCTGGTCTTCGTCCGGGGTGTCGCCGGCATCCTCTTCAAGGAGCTGGCGCTGGTGATCGTTTTCTCCCTGGTCTGCTCCCTGCTCGTCGCCCTCAGCCTGGTGCCGATGCTCGCCTCGCGGCTGCTCACCGGTTCCGGGACATCCGGTGGGCGTAAGCGGGCGCCGTGGATGGAATACCTCGCCGGACACGCCGACAACCTGTTCCGCGGTCTCGACAACGGTTACCGCGACCTGCTGAAGAGAGCCCTGGACCACCGGGCAGCCACGATCCTGACGGCGGTGGCGCTGCTCGGCGCAAGCCTGCTCCTGCTCCCCTTCATCGGAACCGAGTTCCTGCCGCCGAGCGACGAGGGGGAGGTGCGGGTGACCGGCAAGATGGAGATCGGCACCCGCCTGGAACTGGTGGACCGGCAGTCCCGGATCATGGAGAAGATCGTCCACGACGCGGTGCCGGAGGCGGTCTCCTCGGTGGTCAGCGTCGGGGCCTCGGGGTGGCGTCCGGGGGATGCCGCCCAGGGGCAGATCAATCTCTCCCTGCTGCCGGCTGCCCGGCGGGAGCGCTCCAACGAGGAGATCGCCGCCGACTTGCGGCGGCAGCTTTCCGAAGCTGTTCCGGGGATGGAAATCCGCACCCGCGCCCCTCAGGGTCAGTTCCTCCTCGAGCGGCTCCTCGGCGGCGACGAGGGGGTGACCATCGAGGTGCGCGGCTTCGATCTTTCTACCCTGGACATCCTGTCCCGACAGGCGGCCGCGGGTGTTGCCCGGGTGTCCGGCGTCACCGATGTCGACACTTCCCGCGAAGCGGGGATCCCGCAGCAGGAGATTCGTGTAGACCGGCAGAAAATAGCCGATATCGGCCTCAGCGTACGCGACGTGACCCGGGTGCTGGAGACCGCCGTCGCCGGGACCAAGGTCGGGGAGTTCCGTGCCGAAGGGGAGTCCTACCGCATCTTCGTCCAGCTCAAGGATGCCGAGAAGCGCTCCATCGAGGAGATCCTCGACCTGACCCTGACCACCGATTCGGGGCAGCGGGTGGTCCTGCGGAACCTGGTCACGGCCGAAAGCGGCCGCGGGCCGATCCTCATCGACCGCAAGGACCAGCAGCGGCTGGTGCGGGTGGAGGCGAACGTCGCCGGGCGCGACCTGGGATCTGTCGCTTCCGAGGTGCAGGGACTTCTCGACCGGATTCCCCGGCCGGTCGGTTATGACCTGCGGGTGGCCGGCAACTTCGAGGAGCAGCAGAAGGCTTTCCGCGAACTGGTCGTTTCGCTGATCCTCGCCCTGGTGCTGGTCTACATGGTGCTCGCCTGCCAGTACGAATCCTTCCGCGATCCGGTGGTGGTCATGGCTTCGGTCCCCCTGGCCGCCATCGGGGTGCTGGTCATTCTCTTCCTTACCGGGACGACCCTGAACCTGCAGTCGTACATCGGCTGCATCATGCTCGGCGGCATCGTCGTCAACAACGCCATCCTGCTGGTCGACCAGGCCGGACAGCTCTTGCGGCGCGGTCTGCCGGTGCGCGAGGCGGTGGCCGAGGCCGGCCGTAGGCGGCTGCGGCCGATTCTGATGACCACCCTGACCACCATTCTCGCCCTGCTGCCGCTGGCTTTCGGCATCGGCGAGGGGGCCGATGCCCAGGCGCCCCTGGCGAGGGCGGTGATCGGCGGACTGACAGGATCGACCCTGATCACCCTTGTGCTCATCCCGGTGGTCTATTCCCTGTTCCATTCGTCCAAAGAGGAGAGCGCTCCATGAGATTTCCCCGATGGTCGAAGGCCGCCACCGCCGTGCTGTTGCTGCTGTCAGCGCCGCTGAGCGGCTGCGCCCGCCCCGACCGATGGGGCGTGTTCGAGGAAGCTCCCCGGGAGGCCGCCGCCAAGGCGCCTTTAGATCCTATCCGGGTCCCTGAGCCCTGGCACCTCGATCCGCCCGCGGAGGAGCGCGTGGCCGTTCCGGACGAAGGCCCACTCGAGCTTTCCGTGGAGCAGACGGTCATGCTGGCGCTTGCCAACAACAGCGATCTGCGGGTGCGCAATCTCGATCCCGTGATCGCAGGAGCCTTCGAGCCAATCGAGCGGGGGCGCTTCGATCCCGAACTCTTCGCCGAATTCGAGTACGGCGAGGAGCGCTCCCAGGAGACAGCCCGCTCCACCGGCACCGAGTTCAGCGTCGAGGGGAGCGACCGCTTCGCCGTCGCCGGCATCCGCCAGGAGTTGCCTACCGGAACCTTATTCGAGGCGACCGTCTCCCAGGAGCGAAGCATATCCAACCGCGCCCCCGAGCAGCAGTCCGCCCGCCTGGGCCTCAGCGTCACCCAGGCGCTGCTGCGGGGCTTCGGTCCCGCGGTGAACCTGGCCGAGGTGAGACAGGCCGAATTAGATACCGCCGCCAGCCGCTACGAGCTGCGCGGCTTCACCGAGGCGGTCCTTGCCGACGCGGAAATCGCCTTCTGGAACTATGTGCTCGCCCGGGAGGAAATTGCCATCTTCGAAAGCTCCCTGGCCGTCGCCGAGCAGCAGCGCGACGCCATCGAGCTGCGCATCGAGGTCGGCATCCTCGCGCCGATCGAGGCGGCGGCGGCCCGCGTCGAGGTGGCCCTGCGCCGCCAGGCGCTGATCAACGCACGGAGCCTGCTCGAGGAGCGGCGCCTGCGCCTGTTGCGTCTGGTCAACCCCGGCTCGGACGATTCGCTCGATCGCTCCGTGGTCGCGGTCAGCGATCCGCGCCTCGAAGCCGAGCCGGTCACCGATCTGCCCGAACGCCTTCAGCTTGCCGAGCAGCTGCGCCCCGACCTCAACGAAGCCCGCCTGCGCCTGGCGAGCAACCGCCTGGCCACGGTGGTCACCCGCAACGGCCTGCTGCCGCGCCTCGACCTGTTCATCGCCCTCGGCCGCAGCGGCTTCGCCGACACCTTCAGCGATTCCTTCCGGGAACTGGAGGGTCCGGCCTACGACGTCACCGGCGGCATCCGGCTGAGCCATTTCCTCGGCAACCGCAGCGCCGAGGGGCGCGATCTGGCCGCGCGCGCATCCCGCCTACAGGCGGCCGAAGCGGTCGGCAACCTGCGCCAGCTGGTCCGTCTCGACGTGCGGCTGGCGGCCAACGAGGTCGACCGGGCCGGGCAGCAGATCGCCGCCTCCCGGGCGACCCGCGCCCTGCAGGAAGAGACGGTGCAGGCGGAGCTGGAGCGCTTCGAGGTCGGCGCCAGCACCGCCCTGCTGGTGGCCCAGGCTCAGCGCGATCTGCTGGTCAGCCAAATTGCCGAGGTCGAGGCGATCGTCAACTACCGCATCGCCCTGGTCCGGCTCTATCTGGCCGAGGGTAGCCTGCTCGAGCGCCGGGGCATCCGCTTCGCCGATTCCGTGCTGTGAGCCGGAGCCGTAGGTATTGAACTTCCGGACCTGAAATCCGTCCCCCTTTTCCCTTCATACGACTAAGAGAGGTTTCGTGAAAAAGTATTTCGTGATTGCAGGCGTTGTCGTTTCTTTCCTTGTCATCGCATTTGTCAGCATTGAAATGATTAAACGTCAAAAGGCAGCTCAATATGAGACAACCGTTGTACCTTATTTGAAAATGGTAATTCCTGAAATTTCGAAATGGGATCCTGAAATAATTAAAGGATACATGACGGCCCAATCGCTGGAAGGGACTTCAGAAGATAAATTAGTCGAAATTGTGACTTACCTGTCCCAACTCGGAAATCTTCAAAGACTGGAAGAGCCGGAATTTTTACAAGTGGATGTTGTACGAACAAATGATTATAAGGAGAAAAAAATAATTACATACAAGATAGACGCTCAATATGAAAACGGTAAAGCCGTTATCTCTATTGGATTGCTTGATCAGGGCGAGTCTTTTCGTGTTCACAATTTCAACTTCAATTCCGAAGTACTTAAATAGCTTCACGGATAGGAAGTCTTATAAACGTCGCCCAGTTCTCGCTGCTGCTCAACCCGCTGTCGAAGCACTTAAGAATCCCTGCCCTTCCAACCAGATATCGCAAGCTGTGCGCCGATTGGATCATAAGTTCTTGAAATTTGAAATAATTACCCAAGAGAGATATAATGGGTTGAAACTCAGGATTCGGCACCAGTGATGTTCTCCCCCAGACGAAAGGAGAAGTCATGACAGAGAAGAAATCAGAAAAAAAAGAGATGTACTATTGCGAGGTTTGTCGATGCAAGGTCGCGCATATGGAAGCCGACAAGACCGACTATATGCATTGCGGCCGTAAAATGACCCCCATGGAAGTCGCCTACATGAACGAGCCGTCACCGACCGGAGCATGAGGATTGCAGTGCCAGAATCTTTCGAAGGGCGGCTATATGCCGCCTTTTTTTTGTACCGTTATTCTGTGCAGTACACCACGAGGACTGTCAAGTCATCCGGCAGAAAGCCCTTCACTCCCGGCAGGGCGATCAGGCGATCGACCATCTCGGGGGCGTCGGTAGCGCCTTCCAGGTGCCTGGCAAGGGTCGGATTGTCCAGGGCCAGTTCCGGGTTCGCGTCAATCAGACCGTCACTGTAAAGTACCAGGATATCCCCCTTTTCCAGGATGGCTGCTCCTTCCCCGTAAATCTTCGGGCCCGGCACCCCCATGGGAAGAGCGTGTGGGGAGAGCGTTTCGACCGCTCCGTCGGCATGCCTCAGAAAGGCGTAACCGTGGCCGCAGTCGACGAAGGTGAGACGGCGGGCGGCCGCATGAAGCTGGCCGTGAAACAGGGTGACGAAGCTTTCGGAGTTTTCCAGGTCGGTCAGCAGGGCCTGCTCGGCCAGACGCATGGCCTCCTGGGGCCGATTGTGGGCCACGGAACGAAGGGCGGCCCTGGCCGTGGCCATGAGCATGGCCGCCGCCATTCCCTTCCCCATGACGTCCCCCAGGGTGAACCCCCAGACGCCGGGGCATACCTCCTGCCAGTCGAAGAAATCGCCGCCTACCTGCTTGGCCGGGAGGCAGCGGGCGGCGATCTCGAATCCAGGGATGTGCGGCTGGCGGCGCGGCAGCAGATTCGCCTGAATCTCGGCCGCATAGCGCAGTTCCACCTCGAGCTGGAGGCGATGCATTTCGCTTTCGCGCAAGGCCTCTTCGGCCTTTCTGAGCTCCTCCCTTTCAGAAGCTTCGAGCAGAGCTCGCTTTACGGCAGGCAGCAGCCGGGAAAGCCGATTCTTCAGAACGTAATCGGTTGCGCCGTTTTTCAGGGAGTCGATGGCGGTTTCTTCCCCCATCCGCCCGGAGACGAAGATGAAGGGGATTTCAGGCTGCAATGTCCGAACCAGCCGCAACGCGGACATTCCGTCGAAGCCGGGGAGGGCGAAGTCGGCCAGGATCAGGTCGAATCCGTCTTCGGCCAGCGCGGCGATGAAATCATCGCTGTTGTCGACCACCCGGATGTTGCAGGCGTACCCTTCGGTTTCGAGAGTCGCCTCCACCAGTTCCGCATCCCGGGGATCGTCCTCAAGGTGAAGAATCCGCAGATGCTTGGACATCTCATTCAACCTTATTCGGAAGGGGAATTTCCCCTGTTCCAACCTGAACCTGACCTGTCACGGACACGTTGCCGGGGGAGGCTCGTTGACGATCGCCCAGAAGGCGCCGAGTTCCCTGACCGCGTCCGTGAAATCGTGAAAGTTGACCGGCTTGACCACGTAGGCATTCACTCCCAGGCGGTAGCTCTCGATCATGTCCTGCTCTTCGCGGGATGATGTGAGGACCACCACGGGAGTGTACTTGAGCTTCGCATCGGCCTTGAGAGTGCGCAGCACCTCCAGGCCGTCCACCTTGGGGAGCTTGAGGTCGAGGAGGACAACGGCCAGGTCGCCCGAGGGGCGATCGGCATATTTCCCCCGGCTGTAGAGATAGTCGAGGGCCTCTTCGCCGTCCTTGACCCAGTCGACGGAGTTGGCGAGATTGTGCTCGGCCAGCGCTTCGCGAGTGAGTTCCGCATCATTCGGATTGTCCTCCACCAGCAGGATCCGCCTCAACATCATCATCGGCTATTTCTCCTCTTTTTTCGGCAGGGAGAACCAGAAGGCAGCTCCGCCGCCCACCTCCCCTTCGGCCCAGGTCCGGCCGCCGTGCCGGTGGATGATGCGGCGGACGTTGGCCAGACCCACGCCGGTCCCCTCGAACTCATCCGAGCCGTGGAGCCGCTGGAAGAGGCCGAAGAGCTTGTTCACGTATTTCATATCGAAGCCGACGCCGTTGTCCCTGACGTAAAAGAGGGTTTCGTCCGGACGGTCGGCGACCGCCCCGATCTCGATGTGCGCCTCGGGAATCGGCTCGGTAAATTTCAGGGCGTTGATGATGTAGTTCATCATCACCAGGCGCAGCATCGCAGCATCCCCCTCCACCGCCGGCAGGGGCGCGACCTCCCAGGCGATCTGCCGTCCCTTCGTCTCCGCCTTCACCTGGGCGATGATCTCCTCGACGATCCGGTTCATATCGACCCTGGTCCTCATCATCTCGGCGCGGCCCATGCGGGAGAAGGAGAGAAGGTCGTCGATCAGCATTCCCATTTTCTGTGCAGATTCCGAGATGACCTGCAGGTAGTGCCGACTCTTCTCGTCCAACACTTCTGCATCCCGCTTGTTCAGCAGTTCCACGAATCCGGTGATGTGGCGCAGCGGCGCCCGCAGGTCATGAGAGACCGAGTAGCTGAAGGCTTCCAGCTCCTTGTTGGCGTCCTTGAGCTGCCGAAGATGGAACTGCAGCTCCAGGTTCAGTTCTTCGATCTTTTTCTCCGCCCGCCGGCGATTGAGCGCCTCGGCAAAGGCCACGGAAAGCGCTTCCATCTCCTGCTGATCGGCCGGAGTGTAGCCCCCCTTTTTGTTGGCCAGGCCGATCATGCCGGTAATCCCTCCCATGAATTTCAACGGGACGCCCAGAAAGGAGTTGATCGGGGGATGGCCCGGCGGCTTTTCGACCGCGGCCGGGTGGGAGTCCGGATCGCTGACGATCCAGGAAATGCCCTCCTGAAGTCCGATCCGGTTGATCCCTCGGGCCGGCATGTTGCGGAGCATCTCTTCCGCTTCGGGGCGGGGAACCCGGCAGGCCTTCCACCCCCTCGCGCTCAGCGTCGTCGTGTCGAAACGTCCCTCCGGATTCAACTCCCCCAGGAAGCTGATGGCGCTGCCTGACAATTCTTCGGCGATTTTGAGGCCGAGCCGCGCCACCTCCGTCTCATCTTCGCAGTCCGGCGTCTCCCGGAAGATCCGGATGATCGCCTGGAGCAGCAGGATCTGCCGCTGGAACTGCTCATCCTCCCCTCGGCGTTTCTCGAAATCATCCTCAGGCATCGATGTCTCCTACCGGCACTGATATTCGTCCTGAGCAGTTCCGGTCAGGAAGGCTGACCGGGAAGCCTTCATGAATTATGACAGCTCTCTTGGGGAAAACAACTGATGCAACAGGATCTTAGGCGGGGCATTTATTCGGCTTCCACAGGCCAGCCATCGCATGGAAACCCCTTAACAACGTCGTTCCGTCTGGTATATTTTTACTTGCCTGTTCGCCCTTGCCCTGCAGCATTCCGCCAGCGGGATCGGCACGGTTCGCGTGACTGTCACCATCAGGAAGAGGCCATCCATGTCCGACAACTTCGAAATGTATCCTCCGGCGAATGCGGAGGAAGTTCGCGTCACCGCCCTGATGAACGTCCTTTACTACGCCGGGATCGAAAATCTGCAGGGACTTCTCACATGGAGCCGCATGCTCGTGCGCGCCGGGGATCTGTCCGAGGAGTCGACGGCGGAGGTGGAAAAGGCCATCGCCGATGTCATCGCCCTGAGCGAGGCCGAGGGTCCCCCCGATCGGGAGCGTCTGGAGGAGGCTTTCGCCACCGCCTGCCGGATGCTGGAGCTGGAACCGTCGTAGCCAGCGATTCAAGAGAAGGAGAGAAAAGATCATGAAGAAGACTTACGAAGGAGGCTGCCACTGCGGTGCGATCCGTTATGAGGCGGATCTCGATCTGAGTGAAGGCACGTTCAGGTGCAACTGCTCGATCTGCACCAAAACGCGGAACTGGCTGAGCATGGTGAAGCCGGAGGGCTTCCGGCTGCTCTCGGGGGAGGGCGACCTGACGGATTATCAATTCGGCGCGAAGAATATCCACCACCTGTTCTGCGGCCACTGCGGCATTCACTCCTTCGGCTGGGGAAATAGCCCGGATCTCGGAGGCAAGGTCTACGCCGTCAACGTCAATTGCCTCGACGACGCGGACGCCGCCGAGCTCGCCGCCGCGCCCGTCACGTACGTCGACGGTCGCAACGACAACTGGCAATCGCCGCCGGCGGAGACCCGGCACCTGTAGGCGGTTGATGAAAAGCGCCCATCTGCGGCGTTGTCCTCATCCTTCGTCAAAGACGTACCTTCCAGGTACGCCTTATTCAGAAGGATTTCGTCCGCCTTGCATCTGGACACTTTTGATCAGCCTGGGAAAAACACTATTTCAACACCCTGCGGCAGGGATCAAGGGAGGGAGCGATGCGGATTCACCTCAAGTACGGCACTGAAGGACTCGATCTGGAACTTCCCGAGACGCCCAACTTCCAGGGCGTCCTCTACCCTCGGGATGCCCCGGCGCTGTCCGACCCCGCCGCCGCGGTCGATCAGGCCCTGTTCCGGCCCATCGCCTCGCCGGCGCTGAGCGATCTGGCCCGCGGCAAAAAGGACGCGGTGATCGTCATCAGCGACAGCACCCGCCCGGTTCCCAATTCGCTGCTGCTGCCGCTGATCACCGCGCAACTGGAAAAGGCGGGCATCCTCCGGGAGCGGATCAGCATTCTCATCGCCACCGGAATCCACCGGCCCAACGAAGGGGCCGAACTGGAGCGGCTGGTGGGGGCGGAGATCGCCGGACGCTATCGCATCCTCAACCACTTCTCAAAGAAGGATGAGGATATGGTGCGGGTGGGAGAGGTCGGCGGCGGTGTGCCGGCCCTGGTCAACCGGCACTATGTGGACGCTGACCTGAAGATCCTCACCGGCTTTATCGAGCCGCACATGTGGGCGGGTTTTTCCGGTGGACGCAAGGCGATTCTGCCGGGGATCTCGTCGGTGAAGACGCTGGAGTTCATGCATGGCCCGGAGATGGTGGCTCATCCCCGGACCCGCTACGGCGTGCTGGAGGGAAATCCCTTCCATGAGGCCGGTCTGGCGGTGATGGAGCAGGCCGGGGCCGACTTCATCGTCAATGTCACTCTCGACACCGGCAAACGGGTCACCGGAGTCTTCGCCGGGCACCCGGTCAAAGCCCACCTGGAGGGGGTGGAGTTTCTCTCCCGCCACTGCATCCGTACCCTCGATGCGCCGCTCGATTTCGTGGTCACCACCAACAGCGGCGCGCCCCTGGACTGCAACCTCTACCAGACCGCCAAGGGGCTTTCGGGGGTCTCGGCGGCCACCCGCGAAGGCGGGGTGATCCTCATCGCCAGCGAGTGCTGGGAGGGGTTCGGCAGCGAGGAGTACCGGGAGGTCTTCGAGCACGCCACATCCCCGGCTGCCTTCATCGACAAGCTGCTGCGCAAGGAGTTCTTCATCCCTGATCAGTGGTGCGCGCAGGAAACCTACCAGGTGATGCTGAGGAACGAGGTCTGGATCCACACCCGCGGCATCGACGTCGAAACCCTGCGGCGCTTTCATTTCACCCCGGCTCCGATCATCGAGGACGCGGTCGAACAGCTGCTGTGGCGGTTCGGCAACGAGGCGCGCTGGGCCGTCGTGCCCGACGGACCGATGCTCATCCTGCAGGTGACGTGAACCTGAATCCGTGAGGAGTGAGAAGTCCGGATCAAATCACCGCCTGTCGCGCCCCCGGTCACCCCGACTCCCTCTGTCGTCTCCGCCCGAAGAGTCCCTGCCGCGGGAGTCATCGTCCCGGCCCTGCCGGCTGGTTTGGCCGTGTTTGCCGGATGATCGCTCCTTCCCGCCTTCTTCGACCCGATTGGAGGGATTGCTGCGAACCTTCTGCTGCTGTTCGCGCTCACGCTCAACACGGTCCCGCCCCTGCTTTTCCTGCTCGGTCTGTTGCCGCATCTGCCGGCCACGCTCGTCACGTCCCCCCTCTTTACGAACACTCTCGAGTTTAATCTGTTCCTGCTTTACCTGCTTCTGTTTTACCTGTTGCGGCCGGTCGCGATCGACATTTTTCCGCATTTGCCTGTTTCGATCGATCGTTTGACGTTTCTGACGCTCAGCCTGCTCACCCGCCTGTCGTTCCCGTATGACACGCTGCTGTACCTGACGGTCGCGTTCGAGTCTCAAGCGATCATCCCCACGCTTATCCCGGTCAATCCTGCTCCGGTTGTCGACGTGCCGATCCCCGTCCCGGTGCAGATCCCTCCGATCGGGAAAACCGCGGACATCGCGCCGGGAATCCCTGAACCGGTGCGGGTCCTGTCCGTATTTCCGCGCGGTGATGCTGTCGCGGTAGACGACACCCCGCCGGTGAAGAGGGGCGTGATGCCAGCGGCCGGGCTTGACGATCCAGCGGTCGTGTCTGACAAACCTGGGCCTCTTGTGCACATCGATGAAAATGGTGCGGCGGGGCCAATCGAAATAGCTCCAGGTGCCGTAGGTGAAACTGAAATGGAAGGCGGACCAGTAGGAGACGCCGAATCCGACGCTTACTCCCGGGGGTCCCCAGTACCAGGGCGGATAGGCGGGATACCACCAGGGCCCGTAGATGACGAAAGGATCATAGTACGGCACATAGATGACCCGGGGGGCTGCCGGCTCGATGATGATCGTCTCTTTTTGGACAACGACCTTCTGCCTGGAGTCGGTGGCGAGGTTTCCCTGGGCATAAGCCCTGGCCCTCAGTTCCTGGACCATGTCCATGACTTCGGCCTCCTGGGCGAGAAAGGCATTGCCGATCTCGGTAGTTTCCGTGATTCGCTCGCTCATCAGGCCCAGGATGGACGGATAGTGACAGATCGCCTTGACACTGGGGTCCCAGTCCCCGGCCAGAAGCGCCGCGTCAAGGGCAGCGTCTTTCAATCCCGGATTCCTGCCGATCCACCGGTCGGCCTCGATCACTTCAATGGGGTAGGTCGATGCCATCAGGATCTGGGACAGGAGCACATCGGGATAGAGGGCGACGGGCGCCAGCATCTGTGCGAGCTCCTCCCGGCTGTACGCTTCGAACGGCTCAGGATAGCCGCTATCCTCGCCCCGGACCTCCTTCGGCGGCAGGACCAGGCAGGAGACAAAGAGAGGTGCGATGAACAGTACGATGGCCAGATGCATGATGGTCGTTGTCTTCATGACTACCTCCTTGTGCCGGCGGGGCGCGGCGCGGTTCTCCTGCGACTGGTGGCGGGAAAGCCGCTGTATAGTTGATTATAGGAATAACGCAGAAATAGGGAGAAAATATGGAAGAAATAGGGAAATAGCTCGTTGGGAAAAGGATCTCAGGTGAACGACCGGAGACAAAAAAAGCGGACATCCTGAAAAAGGTGTCCGCCTGGTTGATGCCCGGTTTTCGTATGCCGGTGGGATTCAGTGCCGGTGAGAGGCCTTTGGAAGCCCCCCCGTCACCCGTTAAATTTGTGCCGCTTTCGGAAAAAGAATGTTGTTTTCGAGATGGACGTGCTTGTGCAGGTCGTCCTCGAACTCCTTGAGTTTGCGGTAGGTGACGACGAAGGTGTTGCAGACATCTTCGGGTATCTCGTAATCCCCGGCGAGATGACGGATGGCGTGGACCGCGTCGCCGATCGCCTCGTGCTCCTTATGGAGTTTCGCAAGGGAGTCCCTGATCGCCGCTCGATCGCCGGCCTCGGGCGTCGCCCCGGCCAGTCGGGCCGCATTGAGGCGTCTGATCGCCGGGAAAAGAACCTCCTCCTCTTCACGGAGATGGTCTACCAGGTCGGCTGCGATCTTGTCGAAAATGCCGGCGATCTCGATCGTCTCGGGATGGTGGGCGCCGTGGACCTCGCCGATCTTGCGGGCATAGGCGGCGATCTGCGCGGTATTCTCGTTCAGATATGTGTGGTGCGTGTTGACGATGTAGTCGGCGAGGAACGGAAGCGCCCAGGCCGCATAGTTCTCGCTTCGCAGAGACGGCGCGCTCTTCGCCGCCTCGATCTCCCCTTCTATGGCTCCAGGATCGAGCCCTTTCTCCCGGCAGGCGGCGGAGAGGAGCACCTGGCCGCCGCAGCAGAAGTCGATTCCGTTTCTTTCGAAGACCGCCGCGGTCCGGTAATCCTCGGCGACGATTTCGCCGATCGTCTTGTCGCCTCTATTCTTTTCTTGCAGTTTCTTTGTTTCCGTCATGACGGTCACCTCTGCTTGCGTTAGGGTTTTCTGATTGCGGGATGTCGTGAAGTAGCTACAGGCTAGAGGTTTTGCATCGTATCGGCTTTGATGCGGATCAATTTTTCCTCATTTTGATGGAATCATTCTGAGTTTTTGCGAAGGCAGCACCTTTCTTGAAAGTGCGGTTTTTTGCGATAGGGTCATTGAGTATTTCCAACACTTCACAGGAGGAGAAGATGAAAAAATTGGTTCTTTGCTGCACGCTGGCTTTCTTTCTCGGGCTGCTGGCCTCTCCCGCCAAGGCGCAACAGGGGTATCGCGGCGGGATGGATGACGATTCCCCTCCCCGCGGCATGATGATGCAGCAGGGGGGAGGAATGGGGATGGGCACGGGAATGATGGGGACGTGTCCCAACTGCCCCAACTGTCCCCGGGGAATGGGCGGCGGCAGGGGGAGGATGATGGGACCCATGCACGGCGAAATGCATGAAATGATGATGGGCGGCATGGGCATGGCGAAAGGCAGGGGACCTTCTTTCTATCTGAACATGACAGATGAGCTGGGCCTCAGCCCGCAGCAGGTTCAGCAGCTCCGCACCATCCGGCGCGATTTCAAAAAGGACGCCGTCCGGCGTTCCGCGGATCTGAAGATTGCCATGATCGACCTCGGTACCGCATTCGAGGGGGACTGGACCGTCGATGCAGCGGAAAAGCAGCTCCGTCAGATCCAGGCGGCCCGCACCGATCTCATGGTACAGTATCTGAAGGCCAGAAAGCAGGCCGAACAGGTCCTTACAGCCGAGCAGCTTCAGAAGATCCGGGGGGAGATGGATCAGGACGATGACCTGTAGATCACCGGAGCCTTTTTGGAGAAAGAGCCAACATCA
The DNA here is from genome assembly GCF_000472285.1 of Desulfuromonas sp. TF. Classification (NCBI taxonomy): domain Bacteria; kingdom Pseudomonadati; phylum Thermodesulfobacteriota; class Desulfuromonadia; order Desulfuromonadales; family Desulfuromonadaceae; genus Desulfuromonas; species Desulfuromonas sp. TF. The sequence continues at coordinate 99,901 of NZ_KI421420.1, read as the reverse complement.
TGGCAGCTTCGACAACCGATTTCCTGGACATCGACGACCTTCTCGCCGAACCGGAAAAGGCGGTCCGCGCCAGGGTCCGGACGCTGGTGGAGCAGGAGGTGCTGCCCATCATCGAAGACTGCTACGATCGCGGCGAATTTCCCCGGCAGCTCATTCCCCGCCTGGCCGGGCTGGGGCTGCTGGGGATGAAGCTGTCGGGGTACGGCTGCGCCGGCGCCAACAGCGTCTCCTATGGACTGGCCTGCCAGGAGCTTGAGCGGGGCGACAGCGGGCTGCGCAGTCTCATGTCGGTGATGTCCTCCCTCGTCATGTACCCCATCCACACCTTCGGCTCGGAAGAGCAGAAGAGGGAGTGGCTGCCGGCCCTGGCGAGAGGAGAGAAGATCGGCTGCTATGCCCTGACCGAGCCGGAGGCCGGTTCAGACCCGGGCAACATGAAGACCTTTGCCCGAAGAGACGGGAAAGACTGGATTCTCAGCGGCGTCAAGCGGTGGATCTCCTACGGCTCCATCGCCGATGTCACCCTCGTTTGGGCCCGGACGGAGGAAGGGATCCGGGGCTTCCTGGTGGAAACCGGCACCCCCGGATTCACCGCCGGGCAGATTCCGAGGATGATGTCTCTGCGGGCATCGGTCACCTCCACGCTCATCCTCGACGACGTCCGGGTGCCGGAACGCAACCGGCTCCCGGAGGCGGCAGGGCTCAGGTCGGCCCTGATGTGCCTCGACGAAGGACGGCTCGGCATCGCCTGGGGGGCCATGGGGGCAGCCATGGCCTGTTACGAGATGGCCGTCGACTATGCCGGGCGGCGGATCCAGTTCGAGCGGCCGATCGCTTCCTTTCAACTGACCCAGCAGAAGCTGGTCAAAATGCTGACCGAGATCAGCAAGGGGCAGCTGCTGGCCTTGCGGGTATCCCGTCTCAGGGACCAGGGTCGGGCCCGGCCGGAACAGATCTCCATGGCCAAGATGAACAACGTTGCCGAGGCCCTGAAAATCGCCCGTGCCGCCCGCGGCATCCTGGGGGGAAACGGCATCTCCCTCGACTTCCATGTCATCCGCCACATGTGCAACCTGGAGAGCGTCTACACCTATGAGGGAACCCATGAGGTGCACACCTTGATCCTCGGCGAAGCGATCACCGGCCTGTCCGCTTTTTCCTAGCAGGCTGATGAAAAACGCCCATCTGCGGCGTTGGCCTCATCCTTCGTCAACGACGTACCTTACAGGTACGCCTTATTCCTCAGGATTTCATCCGCCTTGCATCTGGACATTTTTGATCAGCCAGGGGAAAATCCCTTTTTTCAACATCTTGCTGGTATCTCAGGTAGTGTGAGCAGCAGCCGCTTTCAGGTTTGTCGGAGCGGCTGCGTCGTTTCCTTTGTCAGGTCGAACCGGATGCCCGCGGCGGCCAGTTCGTTCATCATCCGGTCGAAAAGAGGACCCGTCACGATTTTCTCGGGAGACAGCAGCCCTTTCTCCGGGATCTCCCCGCGGGCGATCATGCGGGCGACGATGGCGGCGGTAAAGGCGGTGATGCGGGCCATGGCGGTCAGGCCGGTCTTCCGGTCGCAGCGGACCACCGACTCGGCCAGGAGTCTTCCGGGCTTGCCGCCCTGAACCCCCCGTGCCTCCACCCGGAACACCACGATATCCCGGTCCTTTCCGGTAGGCTGGACATGGGGGGCCAGGAGGGCATCGAGGAAGCGTTTCGGCACCACCTCGGCCCCGTCGACGGTGATCGGTTCCCTGCCGAGCAGCCCCAGCTCCCTCAGGACCGTCGCCCGGGCCGCGAAGCCCGGCCAGCGCAACGTTTTCTGCGTGCCCGACCGCAGGCCCTTCAGGGCGGGCAGCTCAAGGAGCCAGGGCATGAAGCCCTCGTGATAGGCCTCGACCTCGCCGACCCCGGCAACGGCGAAGAGCTCCGTCCCGGAATAACGGGGCACCGTCTTCAGCTTGCCGTTTTCAACGACATACGCCTCCTCCTCCCGCAGGGGCAACTGCCGTCCGCCGAAAACGATTTTGTAACCGAGGGGCGGTCGCGGCTCCTCCGGAATGCCGCCGCAGCAGATGTGCAGTTCCTCCACCTTGTCCAGGCGCTCCGCAAGGAAGCGGGCCATGATCTCGGTCAGGCCCGGATCAACTCCGCACCCCGTCACCACCGCAATGCCCGCCTTCGCCACCCGCCTGCCCAGCTCCGGGATCTCAGCCTCCAGGGGAAGGGTCAGATCGACCAACGGCTTCCGGGCGGCGACGGCGGCTTCGATCGCCGGTGCGCTCAGCTGCTGCGGGAGGGCTGAAACGACGACGTCGAAATCGTGCATCATTCTCACGCCGGCGCCTTGATCCAGGATGTCGAGCAGGGCCGTACCCACCTTTTCACCGCCTGGAAACTTTGCGAGCTTCTTCCGTGCCCGGTCCAATAAACCGCGGTCGAGGTCGCCCAGAACCACTCGTTCCACATCCCCGTCGGCCACGGCATTTACTGCCACGGCCGGCCCCATCATCCCGCTTCCCAGGATCAGTATGCGCATTGCGGCTCCCTCTCTGGCCAGCTGATCGGCATTCTCTAAGAGGATATCGGAGCAGGCGAATTTTTAAACACCGCTTGCCGAAATATCAACTCTTCCGTTAATCCTGAGATCCAGTTGTCGCTCACCACACCCGGCAGCGGATTTGCAGACTGGAAGCGACCCGTTCTTTTGTCGATTGCCCGGCTTGTCCTCCTGCCTTCTCGTGATAGATTGTGTTTTAAACACTGAGCATTCGAGGAAATTGTCCATCAGCCAAGGAAAGGAAACATCATGAGACTCTTATCATCGACAACCGTCATGGCCTTCCTGGCCGGGCTCTTCTTCGCAGGGACGGCACTCGCGGAACAACAACCGAAGGAACAGGTGCAGGTCCAGGTCTCGGCGGATCAACTCAGCTCCGAACAGATCCTCGAACTGCAGCGTTCCCTGCAGGATCAAGGGATCGACCCGGGGCCGATCGATGGAAAGATGGGGCCTCTCGTCGGCCAGGGAATACAGCTTTTCCAGCAGCGGCAGGGACTGGCGACCACCGGTGACCTCAACGAGCAGACCCTCGAGGCCCTTGGTCTGGAGCCGCGGGAATTCCTGGGGCTCTCAGCGGCCACGCCGGAAAAACGGCAGGCCCGGCAACAGATGCAGGGGGAGCCACAATTTGAGATTTCCCTCAACCTGCTGAACTCCGCCCAGGTGCGCAAACTGCAGCAGCAACTCAAAGATCAGGGGATCGATCCGGGGCCCGTCGATGGCGTCATGGGTCCGCTCACCCAGCAGGGCGTTCAGGTCTTTCAGCAGCAGCAGGGATTGGTCGCCTCCGGCAACCTCAACCAACAGACACTGAATGCACTGGATATCGAAGCCGAGGAGTTCATGGGGCTGGCCCCCGCTTTCGAATAGGAGAAAAGTCCGCTTTTCGTTATCCTGAAAACGCCTCCGGACCATTCAGGCACCGGAGGCGTTCTGTTAGCCGCTGCTCCTGCCCGCCGCAGGATTCAACATGAACTACAAAGGAGTTTCACCATGCCGAAAACCGCTTTGATCACCGGGGCCACCTCAGGTTTCGGCGCCGCCTGTGCGCGGCGCTTTGCGAAAGAAGGATGGCGACTGATCCTGTCCGGACGCCGCACGGAACGACTGGAAGAGCTCCGCAGGGATCTCGGCGAGGCGGTAACCGCCGTCATCACCCTGGATGTTCGTGATCGTGAGGCGGTCTTCTCCGCACTGCAGGACCTCTCCGACGTCGACCTGCTGCTCAACAACGCGGGGCTGGCGCTCGGGCTGGAGCCTGCCTGGGAGGTCGATCCGGAGGACTGGGAGACGATGGTCGATACCAACGTCAAGGGGGTCATGTACTGCACCCGCGCCATCCTGCCGGGAATGGTGAAGCGCAACCGCGGTCATATCGTCAATATCGGCTCCATCGCCGGCAGCTGGCCCTATCCGGGCGGCAACGTCTACGGCGCCACCAAGGCCTTTGTGCAGCAGTTCTCCCGCAATCTGCGCGCCGACCTCCTCGGCACCCGCGTGCGGGTCACCAATATCGAGCCGGGGATGGCCGAGAGCGAGTTCTCCAAGGTACGTTTCAAGGGAGACGACGATCGGGCCGGCGCCGTCTATGAGGGGACCGAACCGCTGCGCCCCGCCGATATCGCCGAGGTGGTTTTCTTTGCGGCAACCTTGCCTCCGCATGTGAACGTCAACACTCTCGAGGTGATGTCGATCGACCAGTCGTGGGGGCATCTGGCGGTTCACCGCGAAAGGGGATAGCGGAGTAAATCCGTCGGTAAGCCCGTATCTATTGCGTCCTCCCCACCGCACCCCCATTCATTTCCCACCCCTCCGGCAACAGGCTGGTTTGACTTCTCGATTCCCCTTGCGGAAGAAGTCGGGCTGGTGTTGGCACTTTAAGTGCAACTTCCAGTCAATCCAAGAGAGAGATGCACGGATGAGAGTCGCCATGATGGCCGATGTCGAGTCCCTGATTCGCGGCAGCGATAGCCTGGCGGAGGTGGAAAAGCCGCTGCTGATCGTGATCGATCTGTCGATGCCGGGTGAGGTCGGCAGGTTCAGCGCTGCTGAAAAAATAGTCAAAAAAGTTCCGCTGCCGATTCTGATGCTGACCGTCAACGCAGACACCCGGACGTTCGAACGTGGAAGGATAAGGCATGTTCTCCACCTCCCTGAACCGTTGCAACCTTCCCCCCTGGGTGATTGCCTCGCGTCATTATAACCGGGCTCCCCAGCCCCTGGAGATCCAGGGCGCCCACCACGATCAGCGGGCTTTGTTCGAGAAGCTGGCCCTGGTCGAGGACCCGGAAGTGCGCGGCGCTTTATTCCATGACTTCATGGACGTGCGCTTTCAGCTGCACCAATGGCACCGGGAGGAGACGCCGAGCAGCCGCAAGAGCCTGAAAAACAGCTACCTGCGATTCCTGCGCGGCTGGCAGTTCGACAGCAATTCCATTGAGGGTGCAGTCCTGAAGGGATGGGTGGAATCCCGCCTCGGCTTGCCGCCGACCTTCCACCGGGAGCCGATCGACGATTTTCATTCCAAGGCTTATGTTCAATACACCTTTGACCGGATGCAGGGGTCGGCCCGCAGCAACGCCATACTGCCGCAACTCGACCTGCTGTACGGATTCGTACAGTATGAACTGGGGCGTCGTTTCCCCGGAAAAAAGCACCTGTCCCTCTATCGCGGCATCTGCGATTTCACCGAGCACCCCGTCATCGAGAAGTCGGATAAGGACCGTTATATCCTGAGGCTCAACAACCTGAACTCTTTCACCCGTGATTTCGAGCGGGCCTGGGAATTCGGCACCCGGGTCCTGGAGGCAGAGGTGCCCTTGACCAAGATCTTCTTCCTTGGCGGCCTTCTGCCGAGATCTCTGTTGAGGGGGGAAGAGGAAGTCATCGTGATCGGCGGAGAGTTCGAGGTCAGGGTCCTCATCGGGGGATGAAGCACTTTATTGACCGAGCCCGAGCCGCCTATCTCGGCCTGGCGATCGGCGATGCCCTGGGGGCGACCACCGAGTTCATGACGCCGGGTGAGATCAAGGCCGCGTTCAGGGAGCACCGCAGGATCGTCGGCGGCGGCTGGCTGCGTCTCAAGCCGGGGCAGGTCACCGACGACACCGAGATGTCGCTGGCCCTGGGGCACGCTCTGCTGACGACCGGCGGATGGGATCTGGGCGGGATCGCCGACAATTTCCTCGCCTGGATGAAGAGCAAGCCGGTCGATCTCGGGTCGACCTGCCGGCGGGGGATTCGCGACTATATGCTCAAGGGGCAGCTGGAGACCCCCTATAACGAGTGGGACGCCGGCAACGGCGCGGCCATGCGTATGGCGCCGGTGGCCCTGTTCACCCTGGGCGACGATGCGGAACTGGTCCGATGCGCTGCAGAACAGGCGCACCTGACGCACAACCATCCGCTCTCCGATGCCGCCTGTATCGCCGTCGGACGCATGGTGCAGCAGGCCATCCAGGGATGCAGCCGCTTCGACCTGCATGCGATCACCCGGGATCTGGCAGCGGAGCACGGCAACTTCCGCTTCAATGACTACAGGGGCCATTCTTCGGCCTACGTGGTCGATACCCTGCAGACTGTCTTCCACTACCTGTTCACGACGGGGAGTTTCGAAGAGTGCCTTATCGGAGTGGTCAACCAGGGCGGGGATGCCGATACCACCGGGGCGATTGCCGGGATGATCGCCGGAGCCTTCTACGGCCTCGATGCCGTCCCGGCGCGCTGGTTGAAGAAGTTGAACGGGAAGGTCCGGGAAGAGGTCGAGGACCAGGCGGTCCGGCTGGTCGAACTCTCCCCCTGGATGAGGCGCAGGAGAACCGACGAAGGACACTGAACTCCTCGAACCGCAGAAGGAGAAAAATGATGCAGAGAAAAGAGATGATCGGAATCGAAGAAGCCGCACGGCAGTTGGGGTCCACCTCCCTCAACACCCTGATGCACATCAAGCGCGGCCTGCTGAAAGGGATTGAGGCCGATGGCGCCTGGCTGGTCGATCGCCGGAGCCTGGAAGCCCTGCTGGAAAAGACCGCCGACCGCAAGACCGGTCATGTATGCACCAGGAGACACGCCTGCAGCGGCTGCGGGTGACGGCCATGGGCATCAGGATAAAGCCATCGGATCTTTATTACAGGTACCGTAAAAACAAGGAGCAGCGAAACGGGTCGTCATTCACCGGCAAACCGGATTCTCATCCCTACGACCGCGATGACCTTTACGAGGTGATCCCGATGCTGGAGGCGGTGATGGATGAACTCGACTGCCGCGATGCCGACGTGCTGCATCGACTGGAGGAGCTGGCCGGCGACGAGATGCCGAAATTCATCCGAAGCCGGGAAGAGGTGTTCGATTTCCTGGTCAATGTCATGCGCGATGCGCTGGCATTTGAACCCGGAAAGCTCGGGGCCGGACCGCGGGGAGCCGAGGGCGAGGCGGATCCGGAAGGTTGAGAGTGGGAATCCGTTGAATACTTTCTGTCCACCTTTGCCCGATACTGCGCCTTTTATGTGCAAGTTGAACGCGCAGCAAGATGTCACCACTCGCAACTTGCTGAAAAAAAGAACTTATTTTATTGGCATGGCTACTGCAAACAGATAATTCAACAAACCATTCGGACACTAGTTCCAGAAAACAATTTCCGGCAGCACCATGGCGGCGCTGCCCGGGCGATGACGCCCCACTCGATTCGGCCGGGTGGGGTCTATAAATTTCAGGGAAAAACGAATGCGGCCCAAAGGTTGCGCCGCCGGGCATTGACGCCCTATCCGGATCCTCCGGGTAGGGCGTTTTGCATTTTGTGCGATCGATTTTTCTTCGGACACATCAAGGGCGATGCCGCCGCGGAGCAGGACCTGTCGCACACAAGCGCGATAACCATCACCAGGAACTTAACCGGAAAGAGAGGAAAGAGTCATGGCAGAGAAAAAAATGCGTCAGATCGCGATCTACGGCAAAGGCGGCATCGGCAAGTCCACCACCACCCAGAACACCGTGGCCGGCCTGGCCGCCCTCGGCAAGAAGGTGCTGATCATCGGCTGCGACCCCAAGGCCGATTCCACCCGCCTGATCCTCCACGCCAAGGCCCAGGAAACGGTCATGGACAAGGTCCGGGAGCTCGGCACCGTGGAAGACCTCGAACTCGATGACGTGTTGAGGGTCGGCTACGGCGGCATCAAGTGCGTAGAATCGGGCGGTCCCGAGCCGGGAGTCGGCTGTGCAGGGCGCGGCGTCATCACCGCCATCAACTTCTGCGAAGAAGAGGGGGCCTACACCGAAGACCTCGACTACGTCTTCTACGACGTCCTGGGTGACGTCGTCTGCGGCGGCTTCGCCATGCCGATCCGCGAGAACAAGGCCCAGGAGATCTACATCGTCGTCTCCGGCGAGATGATGGCCATGTACGCGGCCAACAATATCTGCAAGGGGATTGTCAAGTATGCCGCCTCCGGCAGCGTGCGTCTGGCCGGACTGATCTGCAACAGCCGCAATACAGACCGCGAGGCCGACCTGATCGAGGCCTTGGCCAAGAAGCTCGGCACCCAGATGATCCACTTCGTTCCCCGCGACAACCAGGTGCAGCGTGCCGAACTGCGCCGGATGACGGTCATCGAGTACTCCCCGGAGCACAAGCAGGCCGAGGAGTACCGTGAGCTGGCCCGCAAGATCTCCGAGAACGAGAAGTTCGTCATCCCCACCCCGCTGGAGATGGAGGAGCTCGAAGAGCTGCTGATGGAGTTCGGAATCATGGAGGCCGAAGACGAGAGCATCGTCGGCAAGGCGGAGAACGCCTAGGAGGCGGCCGATTTCTTCCCGACTCGGCGTTGCTTCGGGAGGCCGCACACTCGACGTAGCGCTGCTACGCCTCGTCCGCGACCTCCCGGCGCGCCTTGATTCGGAAAGAACTTGTCCGCCTTTTGAGGGCGGAAGAGCAGGAAAATTTTTCGAGGAGACCAAAAATGTCCGAAAGAAAGCCCATCCCGGGCATAACCAAAGAAAGAACCGAGAAGCTGATCGAGGAGACCCTTGCGGCGATGCCGGATAAGGCGCGGAAGAAGCGGGCCCCGCACCTCGGAGCCAACGAGCCGACCGTTTCGCCCTGCGCGGTCAAGTCGAACAAGAAGGTCGTCCCCGGCGTCATGAGCCAGCGCGGCTGCGCCTACGCCGGCGCCAAGGGGGTGGTCTGGGGGCCGATCCGCGACATGGTTCACGTTTCCCATGGTCCCATCGGCTGCGGCGTCTACAGCTGGGGGACCCGGCGCAATTTGATGCAGGGGACCCCCGGGGTCACCTCCTTTCCCATGGACTTCACCTCCGACTTCCAGGAGCGCGACATCGTCTACGGCGGCGACAAGAAGCTCGAAACCCTGCTGCGCGAGGCTGATGAACTCTTCCCGCTGAACAAGGGGCTTTCGATCCTCTCGGAGTGCCCCGTCGGCCTGATCGGCGACGACATCAACGCCGTCGCCAAGAAGATGGAGAAGGAGCTCGACAAGCTGGTCGTCCCCTGCAACTGCGAAGGGTTCCGCGGCGTCTCCCAGTCACTGGGGCACCACATCTCCAACGACTCGATCCGCGACCACATCATCGGCAAGTACGAGTTCGCCGAGGAAGCCGGCCCCTATGATGTCGCCCTGATCGGCGACTACAATATCGGCGGCGACGTCTGGGCCGCCAAGCCGATCCTCGAAGAGATCGGCCTCAACGTCAAGAGCGTCTGGACCGGCGACGGCGAGGTCGAGAAGATCGCGGCAACCCACACCGTCAAGCTCAACCTGATCCACTGCTACCGCTCCATGAACTACATGTGCAAGGTCATGGAAGAGAAGTGGGGGATCCCCTGGATCGAGTACAACTTCTTCGGCCCGACCAAGATCGAGGAGAGCCTTCGCGCCATCGCCGCCCGCTTCGACGAGACGATCCAGGAGAAGGCCGAAGCCGTGATCGCCAGGTACAAACCGGTCATGCAGGCGGTGCTCGATCAATACCGTCCCCGTCTCGAGGGGAAGACAGCCATGCTCTTCGTCGGCGGCCTTCGTCCCCGCCACACCGTCGGCGCCTACGAGGATCTCGGCATCCAGATCACCGGCAGCGGTTACGAGTTCGCCCACCAGGACGACTACGACCGCACCGCCCCCGAGATGGCCAAGGATACCATCATCTACGACGACGTCTCCGAGTTCGAACTGGAGAAATTCGTCGAGGAGTTCAAGCCCGACCTGATCGGCAGCGGCATCAAGGAGAAGTACGTCTTCCAGAAGTCCGGCATTCCCTTCCGCCAGATGCACAGCTGGGACTACTCCGGCCCCTACCACGGCTACGAAGGGTTCAAGATCTTCGCCCGCGACATCGACATGGCGATCAACAGCCCGACCTGGAAGCTGGTTAAAGGGCCGTTTTAGAACCCGTGATCCGTGATCGGTGATCCGTGAAGAGGAAAAGCCTTAAATGCTGTTCTCCGTGACCGGCGATCGAGGAAGGAATCCAACCGAAGATGACAAGGACAATCGTGAACGCATGACGGTAATCCGCACAGATTTTACGGATCACCGTTCACCGATCACGGTTCCGAAGGAGTTCATTATGAGCGAATGCGCGTTGAAAAAAGTGACCACGCACTCCCCCGAAGAGGTGGAGCGGGTCAAGGATTGGATCAATACCGAGGAATACAAGGAAAAGAACTTCGCCAGAACCGCCCTGGTGATCAACCCGGCCCACGCCTGCCAGCCGCTTGGGGCCCAGATGGTGGCCACTTCCTTCGAAGGGAGCCTCCCCTTCGTCCACGGCTCCCAGGGGTGCGCCTCCTACTTTCGCAGCACCTTCACCCGTCATTTCCGCGAGCCGGCGGCGGCCACCTGTGACGCCATGACCGAGGACGGCGCGGTGTTCGGGGGGCAGAACAACCTCTTCGAAGGGCTGGAGAACGCCTACACCCTGTACAAGCCGAAGATGATGCCGGTCTACACCACCTGCATGCCCGAGGTCATCGGCGACGACCTGACCGCCTTCATCAGGAACGCCAAGCAGAAAGGGCATGTGCCTGAGGATCTGCCGATCCCCTACGCCAATACCCCGAGCTTCAACGGCACCCACATCCACGGCTACGACGCCATGCTGAATTCCATTCTGCAGTATCTCACCGAAGGGCAGAAGATCGAAGGCAAGTGCACCGGCAAGCTCAACCTGATCCCCGGCTTCGACGGGAACACTGGCAACATCCGCGAGTACAAGCGGATCCTCGAGGCCATGGAGATCCCCTACACGGTGATGGCCGACACTTCGGAGGTCTTCGATACGCCCTGCGACGGCACCTACCGCCTCTACCCCGGCGGCACCAGGATCGAGGATGCCGCCGAGTCGATCAACGGCAAGGCGACCATCTCCCTGCAGAAGTACTCCACCGCCAACACCATGAAGTGGATCGAGGAAGCGTACAGCGGCCAGAAGCTGGTGATGCCGATGCCTTTCGGCATCAAGAAGACCGACGAGTTTTTGATGAAGCTCTCCGAGCTCTTCGGCAAGCCGATCCCCAAGGAACTCAAGGCCGAGCGCGGCCGGGCCGTGGACGCCATGACCGACGCCCACCAGTACCTGCACGGCAAGAAGTTCGCCGTCGCCGGCGACCCCGACTACCTCTTCGGCATCGTCACCTTCCTGCTGGAGATGGGGGCGATCCCCCACCATGTCCTCTGCAGCCGGGCGACCAAGAAGTTCCAGAAGGAAATGCAGGCGCTGCTCGACTCCTCGCCCTTCGGCAAGGGATGCGCCGTCTACATCAACAAGGACCTCTGGCACATGCGCAGCCTGCTGGTCACCGATCCGGTCGAAGGCATCATCGGCGACACCCACGCCAAGTGGGCCGCCCGCGACGCCAGGATCCCCCTGTTCCGCATCGGCTTCCCGATCATCGACCGCGTCAACCTCCACCGCACGCCGGTGGTCGGTTACCAGGGAGCGGTCAACATGCTGACCATGATCGCCAACAAGTTCCTCGATATCAAGGATGAGACGTGTACGGACCAGTGGTTCGAGATGATGCGTTGATTTGGGCTGGGAGCGGCCCTTTTCCGCCAGCTCGGCGTCAGTCGGCGAAATCATTTGTGCGGCCTAGCGCTGCTAGGCCTCCGCATGATTTCTTGACTTCCTTGACCTGACGAAAAATTGCTCGCTCCCATTCCCAAATCGATTTTGAAGAAGGCGAAGTTGATGATACGAACCAGAAGCTTCGAAATCGTCAGCAACCGCGCGAAAGGATTGTCCATGAAAGTCGCATTCGCCAGTACCGATAAAATCCATGTCGACGAGCACTTCGGCCGCGCAGAGGAATTCTGCATCTGGGAGATCGGCCCGGAAGACGCCGGGTTTGCCGGCCTCGTTCAGGTCAGGACCGAGGGGGACGACGAGGCGGACAGGATCGAGGCGCGCTGCGCCGGTCTAGAGGCCTGCGCGCTCGTCTATGTCGCCCAGATCGGAGGGCCGGCCGCGGCGCGCCTGGTGCAGAAGAAGATTCATCCGATCAAGAGCAAGGAACAGGAGCCGATCAAGGACGTTATCGTCAAGCTGCAGGAGGTGCTCAAGGGGAACCCCCCGCCCTGGCTGCGCAAGGCGATGCTGAAAGGCGAACGGCCCGGATAAAAAAAGGTATCAGGAATCAGGTATCAGAAGAAGCCTGGCCTGAAACCTGACACCTGGAACCTGAAACCTGAAACCTAAAGAAGGAGATTCACAATGGCTTATATGACCGGAAAAACCAAGGCGGGAGGAGACTGGATCCCGACCTTCGTCGAGGCGATCGACCCCGAGAAGTGCCTCGGCTGCGGCCGTTGTTACAAGGCCTGTTCGCGCAAGGTGCTCGGCCCCGAAGACCTGGTCGACGAGGAGACGGATTCGACCCGCATGATCATGACCATCGCCAACGACGGCAACTGCATCGGCTGCGCGGGGTGCGGGGTGACCTGCCCCAAGAAGTGTTTTTCCTTCAAGCCGCTGACTGTTTAAAAATTATAGGTCCTATAGGACCTATAAGACCTATGGAGTTCTTATGCGCATCGCCGTTGCATCAAAATCGGGTACCGCGGTCGATCAGCACTTCGGCCATGCCGAACGCTTCCTGATCTACGAGTACGCCCAGGGCAGGGCGGAGCGGGTCGACGAGGTGCAGGTCGAGAAGTACTGCTCCTTCGATCCGGAACACCCCTTCCGCCACCGCCAGTTCGATGCCATCGTCGCGGCCCTCGAGGGATGCCGGGCCGTCGTCACGGCCATGATCGGCCCGCTGCCGAAACAGGAGCTGCAGAAGGCCGGGATTGAAGCCGTCTCCACCGAAGGTCCCATTGAAGAGGCCCTGCGGTTCGTCCATTCCGCCCTCTGCGGATGCGGCGGGCAGGGGCCGAAGAAATGTTCTTCTGATTAAAAAGTGCCCTTCCAGGGTTGTTATTGCCTTCGGCATGGGCGGAAGGATGTTGAGGGAATCCTTCTGCCCCTTTTTTCCCTGGAGAAAAGGAGATGGATCATGGCCACAGGCTGCCCGATGATGAACAACAAGGTTCAGACAGATCACCCCTGCTTCGGCGGAGATCACGGCAAGGCGGGGCGCATCCACCTGCCGGTGGCGCCCGGCTGCAACATCAAGTGCGGCTTCTGCGAGCGCCGGTTCGACTGCGCCAACGAGAGCAGACCCGGCGTGACCAGCCGGCTTCTGACGCCCGAGGAGGCGGTGGAGCGGGTCGGCCTGGTCAAGCGGCACATGGACCGGGAGGGCGGCGCCAGGCTGAAGGTGGTCGGGATCGCCGGCCCCGGCGATCCGCTGGCCAACCCGAAGACCTTCGAGACCTTCAGGCTGGTGCGCGAGGCGTTCCCCGAAATGACCCTCTGCCTGTCGACCAACGGCCTGCTGCTGCCGGAGAAACTCGATGCCATCCGCGAGCACGACGTCCACAGCCTGACCGTCACCATCAACGCCCTCACACCGGAAACCGGCGCCAGGGTCTACGAATGGATCCGCATCGGCGGGGAGCGTCTGGAAGGGGAAGAAGCCGCCGCGATCCTCCTCGACCGCCAGCTCAACGGGGTCAGGATGGCCGCGGGGGCCGGGATGCTGGTGAAGGTCAATCACGTCTACATCCCCGGCGTCAACGATCACGAAACCCTGGACCTGGCGGTGAAGGTCCGCGAGATGGGGGCGTCGATGATGAACATCATGCCGGTGATCCCCGTCGGAATGTTCAAGGATATCGAGCGGCCTTCGGATGCCACAATGGATATGGTGCGAAATCAGGCCGAGCTGATCCTCTCCCAGGCCCGCCATTGCAAGCAGTGCCGCGCCGACGCCGCCGGAGTGGTCGGGCAGGATCTCGATCTGGCGATGCTCGAGGCGGGGTGAGGCGAGTGGATGGATTGACGGGGAATAGGGAGGCGCGACAGGCAAGCGCTCGGCGGCGAGGAAAACATCATTCCTGCGTGTCGAAACACAAGGAATAGTCGCTGCACACCCCGCAATCGGGCGCCTTGCACACCGTCCCTCCGCCCATTTCGCAGACCTGCTTGAAAAGATATCGCTTCCAGCGCATCCCCTTGTTGTTGGCCGCGGCCAGGGAGGGGAGGTGGCGGCGAATGGCTCTGGAGAGCTCCGGGCGATCGAAGAGCCCCATGGCTCTCCAGAGGTGACCCGGATGGGCGGCCCGCGCTGCGATGATGCGGGCCAGCCAGGCGGAGGCGGGGAGGTCGCGGCCGTCTTTTTCCTGCGGGACGTGAGAAAGCAGGATTCCCAGAACCGTTTTGTTGTGCTCCGGGGGAGGCCCCGCCTCCGGGGTCGCATGGCGGACGAGAAGCTCCGGATCAGCCCCGGGAAAGCACGATTCCAGGATGGCGGCGACGTCCTCCGGCGTCAGGCCGAGAGCCGCCGCCATTTCGCACCCCTCCTGCGCGGCGACGCAAAGGAGGCAGGCGAAGAGACGGCGGTCCGCTTCCGGAACGTCCGTGGCCGAGCCGGCCATCAGGGCGCGGTAGAGGGGATCGTCGGCGCTGATACGCGGAGCGTGATCCTCCTCCCGAGGATTCACGGCCGCCTGAACGGCATGCGCATCGCCGCGGGCGCTGGCCACTGCCGCCTGCAGGGCCGCCACCGCGAGATCGGCGCAGTAGCCGCGCTCCGGGGGGAGACCATCGAGGACGGCATCGACGTCTGTGGCGGTGACGGCCGGGATCTCCTCCAGCCGAATCCCCTCGGCCAGTGCTGCCGCAGCGGCGCAGGCGGCGATGGTAAAGCCGCATCCGAAGACCTGGAAGCGCACACTCTCCGCCCTGCCGTCCCTGACGCGCAAGGCGAAGCGCACCGCAAGACGCCGGCCGATTTCCCCGGCACCCAGGCCGACCTCCCCCGTGCCGTCGGCGCCTTCAAGTGGCCCGGAGCGGCGGAGGTCGGTGGCCCAGCGGCGTATAGTGTCGGTATAGGTTGACATGAAAGCTCCTGTCACGATCTTCCCTTGTGGGCCCTCATCTGCTCCGCCGCATTCGCGCACTCGAACAGGAAGTACGCACCCCCCTCGTAGAGCACGTCGTTCTTCAGCTGGTTGCCGACCTGCTCCCAGTTGGGGTAGCCGCGCAGCACCAGCCCCTTGTGCAGCCGGTGGGCGAGGGCCTCGCCGTGAAAATTCGTGACGATCAGATCGTACTCGTCGCCCAGCTTCTCCGCATCCTCCAGGTCGCCGACCAGGACCTTGTCCGCTCTGATTATATCGAGCTGCGGCGAATCGACCGTCGCGACGGCTGCCTTCACCTTCCCTCCCGCCTCGTAGAGGGCCTGACTGAGCCCGGCGATCTGGTCCGGCTCGCCGGCGACCAGGATGCGGGTCTGCCCGAGAGAGAAGTGGCTGTCGAGCAGGGCGTCCTGCAGGCGCCGGCGCCAGCGCTCGATAGCAGGCGGCGGCTTCTCCCGCCCGCTTTCCCTCAGCAGCAGCGCGGCCAGGGCGTCGCCGGCCTCCAGCCCCTGCAGGTGGGGGAAATGGTGGTGGCGGATGAAGGAGTTCTTCTTGAGCAGCGCCTCGGCGCAGGGGCGCATCGAATCGCCGACGCTGAGCACCAGTCCGGCATCGGCCAGAGTGCGGATCTCCTCGACGGAGATGCCGCCGTCGGAGAGGGCGCTCTGCTTTTCGCCGAGGTGGCCGTCGAGAGCCGAAGAGAGGTCGGGGAGCGCCAGGACCTCGAACCCGAAGGCGGCGACGAACTCCCGGATCTTCTCCACTTCGATCGGCGTCAGGCTGGCATGGGGGAGCAGCAGCACTTTCTCGTCGTCGATGGCCTCGGCCGGCTCGACCAGCTGCTCGACCATCGCGCCGACCGCCAGTGCCCAGCCGCTCTCCAGCCCCCCTTCGAAGTCGGGGGTGTTCACGTGCACCAGCGGAAAATCGACCCTGCCGGCGACGCCGCGGAGGTCGTCCCCCTTGGTCTCGGTCAGCCCCGTGGAGAAGAGGCCGATCAGCTCGGGCGTGACCTTTGCCGTGATGTTCCTGACCGCTTCGGCGATATTGTATTCCCCGCCGTCGAGGATGGCGGTCACGTCGCTGACGGCGGTGGTCTGGATGGCGATCGGTTCGCAGAAGTGCCGGGTCAGAAAGACCTTGGTGAAGGAGGTGCAGCCGATCGCCCCGTGCATCAGCGGCATGCACCCCTTTATGCCGAAGAAGGCCAGCGCCGCCCCCATCGGCTGGCTGAGCCTGATCGGGTTGACCTGCAGCGGTTTGGTTGATCTGCGCATCACTTTTCCCATGGCGCCCTCCTGCCGGCGATCCCGAAGACCGGATTCTCCAGGGCGTTTCTGAGGTCCTCTGCCAGGTTCAGCAGGCCGTTGTAGCCGCCGTAGCTCTTCTTCTTCTCCTGGTTGACATCGGCAAAGGCGATTCCCTTCTTGATGGCCGTGTAGAGGCTTCGGCCGCCGGCGAGCAGCAGGTCGGCGCCCGTCTCATCGATGATCCTCGCCTGCTCGGCGCCGGGGTTCATCATCAGTATCCCCTTCTCTCCAAGGGTGCGCCGGGCCTTTTCCCGATCATCTCCGGTGGCCTTCTTCACCGCCGTCGCCACCACCTCGAGGCCCAGGTCCTGCAAGGCCGAGGCGATCGACCAGACCTTGTTGCCGCCGGTATTCAGCACGGCTTTTCTGCCCCGGAAAAAGGCCTTGTACGGAGCCAGCCTCTGCTCCAGCCTGGCCTCCTCGCGGGCGATCAATCTTTTCGTGCGCGCGACCAGGTCCGCATCGCCCAGCGCCTCGGCGATGGCCAGCAGGCCGGCGCTGGTGTCCCGCCTGCCGTAGAAGGAGAGGGAAATCGAGGGGATGCCGTATCTCTCCTCCATCTTCCGGGTCAGCGAGACCAGCGACTTGGCGCAGACGAGGACGTTGAGCCGGGCGCGGTGGGCCGTCCGGATGCGATCGACGCGGCCGTCGCCGCTCAGGGTGGAGAGGACGCGGATCCCCAGCTCTTCCAGCAGCGGCGCGTACTGCCACATGTCGCCGGTGACGTTGTATTCGCCGATCAGGTTAATGTCGAAGGGGGTGGTCTCTTCCGGTTCCCTGGTGCCGATCAGGTGCGCCAGGACGGCCTCGCCCGCCAGGCGGCTCCCCAGGTTCTTGCTGCCGACGAAACCGGGAGCGTGGACGGGAACGACGGGGATTCCGTACTTCTCCGCCGCCTGCTTGCAGACCGCATCGATATCGTCGCCGATCAGGGCCGTCACGCAGGTGGCGTAGACGAAGACGCCCTGCGGTGCGTAGTGCGCCATGATGGTGTCGATGGAGGCGGAGAGCTTGTCCTCGCCGCCGAAAACGATATCGTTGGTCGAAATTCCGGTGGTGAAACCCATCCGGGTCAGATCGCGCCCCTGATGGCTGGTGAGGGTCGCACGCGTCTCCCAGGAGGCGCCCAGGCAGGTGATCGGGCCGTGCACCAGGTGGGCGGCGTCGGCGTAGGGGAAGAGCGATATCTGCGCTCCCTCGAAGGCGCAGCCGCCGGTGGTCGCTCCAGGGGTCGGCGCGTTGCAGGAGGTCTTTTTCGAGGTGTTGTGCGCGCAGGAGCTCTCGTCGAGCAGTTCCCTGATTTTCGGTTTCGTCGCCAAGGTCCGATCCTCTCTGAATAAGTGGTGGCGTTCAGAACGGAAACAGGTCCTTCGCATCTTTGGGAGGGACTCCCCGCACCGGCGTCTCTGGCGGCAGGAGGAGGATGTTTCAATGTACATACGTTGCAAGAGCCTCGCCAACCTGCGCGGGAGCGGCAAACGCCCCTTTTCTCAGGTTGCGGAGGGTCTTTTCCGAGGCAAAATCCGGTCGTGCTGACTATTTTTCAGGCACTCTGGCGCCTGCAACCCGCCTTTTCCAGGGCGGGTTCTTCGACAGGAAGCGGAATGCCCGCTGCGGGGCAGCCGGCTTCCGCCTCTGGCACGGGTCATGCTTGTTGTTTGAATCAGAGACTTCTCCGGCAGCGCGGCCGGATGGATGCGGCAGAGACGCCCCGGGATCACAAGGATCCGCGGGGCTTTCTTAATCGGGAGATGACCATGGACAATCGAAAAGCTGAACAGGGAATCGTCATCGACGATACCACCCTGCGCGACGGCGAACAGACCGCCGGGGTGGCCTTCACCCTGGAGGAGCGCAAGCGCATCGCCCGGACGCTCGACGAGATCGGGGTCGGGGAGATCGAGTGCGGCATACCGGCGATGGGGAAAGAGGAGCAGCGAAGCGTTCGGGCCCTGGTCGACCTCGGCCTCAACGCCCGCCTCATTACCTGGAACCGGGCGGTGATCGCCGACATCCGCACCTCCATCGACGCCGGGGTGGAGGCGGTGGACATCTCCCTTTCCGTCTCCGACATCCACATCGAGCGCAAGCTGCGAAAGAGCCGGCACTGGGTCCGGGAGCAGTTGAAAACCGCGCTCTGCTTCGCCAAGGAGCACGGCCTATACGTCTCGGTGGGCGGCGAGGATTCGAGCCGCGCCGATCTCGATTTCCTGGCCGAGCTGATGGAGACCGCCCGTTCGATGGGCGCCGATCGCTTCCGTTACTGCGATACCCTCGGGATCCTCGACCCCTTTTCCACCTACGAGAACATCCGCACCCTGAGGGAGCGGGTCGATCTGCCGATCGAGGTTCACACCCATGACGATCTGGGGATGGCGACCGCCAACGCCGTCGCCGGCATCCGGGCCGGGGCCGCCTTCGTCAATACCACGGTCAACGGCCTGGGAGAGCGGGCGGGCAACGCCGCCCTGGAGGAAGTGGTGATGGCCCTGAAGCATGCCTGCGGCATCCATACCGGCATCGACACGCGCCGCTTTCGGGAGCTCTCCCGGTTCGTCGGCCGGGCCAGCCGGCGTCCGGTTCCGGAATGGAAGGCGGTGGTGGGGGAGAAGGTCTTCTCCCACGAGTCCGGTCTCCATGCCGACGGCGTGCTGAAGGACCCTCTCAATTACGAGGGTTTCGATCCCGCCGAGGTCGGCCTGGGCCGGTACCTGGTCCTGGGCAAGCATTCCGGGAGCCACGGCCTGCGCCACCGTCTGCAACTGCTCGGCATCGAGATCGACCCGCTGGAAGCCGCCGAACTTCTGGAGCGGGTGCGCAGTATCTCCCAGCGCAACAAGCGGCAGGTCAACGATCAGGAACTGCTCACCCTCTGCCGGACGTATCGGCGGGTGGCTTGAAGGCGGGACTGAGTCCCAGTTCCAAGCTCCCAGCTCCCAGGGACTCGGGACCAGGGCCAAAGGACTGAATCTTATGCAGATTTCACATCCAACCGATGCAGACTGGCCGTTCTTCCTGGATTGGGCGCACCGCGAAGGCTGGCGGGTGCCGGCGAACGAGCTGGCCCTCTTCCGGGGTCCTCTGGCGGAGTGCGCCTTCGTCCTCAAGGAGCGGGGGGAGCCGCGCGGTTTCGTCACCGCGGTCCATCACGAGCGCAGCGGCTGGGTCGGCAACCTGATCGTGCCGGCCGACCTCCGGGGGCGCGGCTGCGGCGCCCTTCTCCTCCGCCACGCCCTGGATATCCTGCGGCGCCGCGGCGCCGAAGCGATCTGGCTGACCGCCTCAGAACTCGGCCGTCCGATCTATGAAAAATTGGGATTTCGGGGGCTGGACAGGATCCGGCGTTACACGCTCATCGTCGGAGAAGAGGGAGGCGGCTCTTCGCCGCCGGGCGGGGGAGAGGAGCTTCTGCAGGGGGACTGCCGGGTATGGGGCGAGTCGCGGCCGCTGCTGCACCATCTGGCCCGGGGCGGTTTCGTCGCGGCCAGCGGCGGAACGACGGCTCTGCTGCAGGAGGGTAAATCGATGCGGGTCATCGGGCCCTGGCTGTCGAGAGAGTCGTGCCCTCGGGAAAACCGGCTGATCCTCACCACCCTGCTGTCGGCGGCGGCGCCGGGGACGGAGCTGGCCGCGGACATCCTCGAATCCTCCCCCGCCGGCGCTCTGCTGGCCGCCGTCGGCTTCGCGCCGCGGGGGCGCACCGACCTGATGGTGCTGGGACCACCCTCCGGTGTTCGACTCTCGCAGCTGGTTGCACTGGCCAGCCTGGGGAGCCTGGGATAGATGATTAAGCTAACCTTTCCTCCGCCTGACAGAACGGGTCTTGTCCTGATAGAGGAAGCCGACGAGGGCGATTAGTAGAAAGCCTGCAGCGAAGGTTAGTCCGATGACGTCCCAGACAGAAAGGCGATAGAAAAGATAGCCCCAGATGAGGCAAGGAAACAAGTACCTCAGCATGTATACACTTAATCCCTTCCCGGACAAATTCTCCCCCTAAAACAAAACGCCCATCTTCTGCCGAAGAAAGGGCGTCTGATTCCCAGGCGGTTAGGCCATTGGAAATCTTCAACTCTCTTCGGCGGCTCGGCTATCCACGTGGGACCCTTGGCTCTGCGTCCCCGAATTGCTCCGGGTTTGCTCTTGTCGGAGAGAAACATCTTGTAAGAGCCTGTGAGCATAACAAAAAACCAATAGATTTGCTATCGGGAAAACCCTCATTTCCTTGTGGGGAATCCTCTTGTTTTGGCTCGTGCCTGAGATGGACCGACGCTACCCGTGTTAACTATTCCGACATGCCGATTCATTGCCGAGTGTCACTGAATGAAAAATTTCTTGCACGGAAATTATATCCCCGGAATAATGAGGGCTTGAAATCTCATAAAGGAGAGCAGCGATGGATCAGCACCAGGCAGCCTGGAATGAAACGGTGGCAGAGAGGATCATTGCCAATCTGCGGAAGCGCAACATGGAAGGAAGCTATGCCGCAACAGCTGCGCAGACGAAGGAGGAGATCGTGGCCATGATTCCGGAAGGCGTCCGAGTGTACCGGGGCGGTTCGATGTCGACCATCGAACTGGGCTTCTGGCCGGCCCTTGCCAGGATTCCTGGAGTGGAGGTGATCGATCCCTATCGCGCCGGGCTCTCGGCCGAGGAGGGGCTGGCGGCTCGTCGCAGGGGACTGACGGCGGATGTCATGATCGCCAGCACCAACGCCGTTACGCTCGATGGCCGGCTGGTCAACCTGGACGGCCGGGGCAATCGGGTCTCCGCCCTGATGTTCGGCCCCGAAAAGGTCATTCTGGCGGTGGGGATGAACAAGGTGGCGCCCGACCTGGAGTCCGCCAAGGCGCGGGTCAAGCACCAGGCGGCGCCGATCAACGCCGCCCGCCTGGGCCTGAAAACTCCCTGCGCAGCGACCGGCCTCTGCGCCGACTGCAGTTCGCCCCAGCGGATCTGCAACATGTGGGGAATCATCGAAGGTCACGCTGTCAAGGGGCGCATTCATGTGAAACTGGTTGGGGAGAGCCTGGGATATTGATGGAAGGTGGACTCCTGGATGTCGTCCGAGGAGAGGTTGCCGTTCGGTCTTTTAGCGCTATGTTTAAGATATCAGGACCAGTCAGGGTCCGATCACGACAGAGGAGGCTGATCATGGCACAGGCGACACGGATCGATCCGCGCGAGACGCGGAAAAAAATCGAATCCGGTGAAGCTCTTCTCGTGTGCGCCTACGATGACGAGGAAAAATGCAATCAGATGCACCTCGAAGGCGCCATGAACCTGCAGGAACTTGAGGAGAAGCTTGCCGAGATTCCCAAGGAGAAGGAACTGATCTTTTACTGCGCCTGACCGAAGGAGGCCACCTCCGCCGGTCGGGCGGAAGAGTTCGAGAATAAAGGATTCACCCATGTCGAGGCCCTGCAGGGCGGAGTCGAGGCGTGGAAGGAACAGGGATACCGGGTGGAAAAACATTAGCTCCGGGAATGGTCTATGAAAAAAGCCCGATCGGTTTATACTGATCGGGCTTTTTTCAGGCTAATCGCCGGACTATCTCCGGATGTGCCTGGCGGCAAATAAATCCGTTTTTTCCTCAGGAGCCGCAATATCTTTTTTAAAGCAACCTTTCCGTCAAGCGCAACTTCCGTTCAATCCCTGCCTTCTAATTAACTTGCTGCATCGAATGTGCGTCATGTGACTTTTCAGCACATAAGTGTGAATAAAAAATGTTTGACTCAGACGCACTAAAGTTCTATTAATGCGGAAGCCATGGAAACGGGGAAATGCGACCATCCCCAGTGTTGCAATCACTGGCCACTCTTCCTTGGCTATTCTTATTAGATAAGGAGGAAATAGTAATGAATGCTTTCGACGTAGCTATTCCAATCAAAGAATTGACTCACGTTAAGGATGTAAAATATTCCATTTTAAGATGGTTCAGAGAAGCAAAGAGTGAAGTTGGCCATGTGATTACCCAAAATGATCTTTTCCGTATGTCAACTAATTGGAATCCGAAACAAAGGATTGCTTTAAATGAGGCATCCATGGAACTAATAAAAGAAGGCCTTGTTGAAGATCATACCAATGGTTTGGCGCTTACACAGAAAGGTGTTGACCTCATATACTGAAAAACAAGACTGACCGATTTGTATTCGGTCCGGCGTCCCGCAGATCTTCCGCCAAAATAGCTATATGTCGCTGATAAAAAGGCTATTGGAGTAGTAGTCAATTAGAAATCTCCGGTCCCCTGCTCTCGTTTGCTTCTACGCACGGGTATTCTCGGCTTCGCGCCGCCCCCTCCCGCGCCCGCCGCTCGGGCCTTTAATAAAAAAACAGAACGCCTCCGGACCCTGCAGGCACCGGAGGCGTTCTGTTTTTTTTGTTCCCCAGTGGCCGTACAACAGGGGACAGGCGAGGAAACTCCTGAGCTTGAAGAGGGGAAGCAGCCAGGTCGAAACTCGCTTTCGGTCTATAGCAGGTAGCCGAAGGAGGAAGTGGATTCAAAAATGTTAAAATCGCAGGGGATGACATAGAGAAAGGACAGGAAATGGAGAAGATACACAACCTGGTCGGAACTGAACGTCAACTGCGGCGTGTGCAGGCGACCCTGGTGCTGATAGCCGACCTGTACGTTCCCTTTGACGCTCTTGCGGCCATGCCAGCGCGGGAGATGTTCGAGCTGCTGACGAAATACGGATTGGACGTAAGCCTTTGCAGGGAGGAGATCGTGGACTTGATAGACGAGATCGGGGAGGAGAAGTTGGTTTTCAGTTTTAAGGACTCCCTGCTGGACAGGATAAGGCGAAACATCACCATCGAGGAGGACAAGTGACCTCCCTAAGAGACCAAAGCCAGGCGGGCACTGAAGGGACGGGATCAGACTTCACAACACCAATGAAAAAGGCCGGACTTCCGAGGGAATCCGGCCAGGCAACAACATCTCGTTTCAATTACATTCCGGTACCGGTATCAGCTTTGATGAAGCGGACTTCGTCAACCACCATGGAGCCCATTCCGACCATGCCCTTGGCGGCGGCATCGCCGTTCTGCGTGCTGGTATTGGAGGTGATTTCCGCCTCGACGGTCACTTGGTACTCGCCCTGTTCGAGGTTGGGGGAGACAAAGTTGAAGGCGTTGGCATTGAGGGTATCCAGAGCCAGCCGAACTTCTTCATAGTCGAGGCAAGCCTCGTCGAGGGTGACGACATAGTCGTCAATCACACCGTCGTTCTCATTGTCCACCGCGGTCACGTCCAGGCAGGTGTTCTCGCCGTAGTCGATGCATTCGGAGCGGTACCCGCCGTTGACCAGGTCCGGGACCAGGCCCTCTTCTTCGCACGTCTGGAAGATCCCCTGGAACTTGGCCATGAGGTCCTGAGTACGCTTGGCATAGGTGACGGAATTCGGATAGGCTAAAAACGCTTCACCGAGGGTACCGTCGTTATTGATCCTCTCCAGCTTGACCCGCACGTCGATGCCGGCCTCGGCCGAGGACTGATCCCGCGTGCCGCCCTTGCTGCGCACCAGGGTGTCGGTGAAGAGGCCGCATTGCAGGGCCACATCGAATGTCAACTCCTTCTGCTGGGCGACCTGAATCTTGGTCGACAGGACCGGATCCCAGCTGTGGGTCATGTCTGTTTTTTCGATGATGGTTGCGCCGGTGATGGCGGCGCTCCCCTTGGCGTTGGGAAGGTCGCCGGCAAGGGCGGTTCCGGTGGCGAGGACTGCGATCAACAGGGTAAACACGAACTTTTTCATTTTTTCCTCCTTGCATGAAGTTAATGGTTCCAATCCTCCTCCTGCTCCAGATTGACCTTTACTTCAAACTAAAATTCCACCCTCCTGTCCACCTCCTTTCCTGCCTTAGTGTCCTTTAGTTTAGGTGTGGCTCAGGGGAGGGCAATTACCTAAAAGGTTGAATTTTACAAAAAAAAAGATTGAGGATTTTTTGGACTTAAAGTAGGTGGTTTAATGAAGGAAGACAGGAGTTGGGGTCTTTGCGGCGGAAGGGGGCCGGCCTCACTCGCCGGATGATACGGACAAGGCGAGCTGCAGGCGATTGGAAACACCGAATTTCTTGTAGAGGTGATTGCAGTGGGTCTTGACCGTTTGCTCACTGATGCAGAGCTTGACGGCGATCTCTTTGTTGGCATCCCCTTCGCAAATGTGACGCAGGATCTCTGTCTCGCGCCGGCTGAGAGGGACTTTTGTGCGTGCGTCATCAGTGCGGAGAGAGCTGTAAATGAACTGGTGGTCGACCCAAAGTTCGCCGGCGTGCACCTTGGCCACGGCCTTGCGCAGCAGCCCCGAGTCGGTCCGGGCATCGAGAATTCCCGCCAGTCCCTGGTCGACCATCGTCTTCAGATCGCCAAAGGGAGGGAACGGGTGGCGGCCATTGCCGGCCCAGATGAGGAGAATCTTTTTCGCACGACCGGCCAGCTTGGGGAAACAGGCAACGTCGGCGATGATCACGTCAGGGTGCAGTCCCTCCAGGCCCTCATAATCCCGATCATCGGACGCTAAACCAACCACCAGGATTCCTTGGTCCTCATCCAGGATCCGCCGCAGACCTTCGGTGTAGAGGTGAATGTGGTTACAGATCAGAACCCGGATAGACATCGGCCTCCTCCATTGGAAGTGATGACTACATACTAAAGTTGAAATTGGATGTGTCAACCCTTCGCGAGCTGTCGAAGGGGATTAGGAAGGGGCAATGAAGCTGCCGGGAGCAGGCCTTTCCTTTTTGGAGGCGAAGGAGAGACGCACCCGGACCGGTGTCGGACCGGAGCGGGGAAATGAAAAGCCCCACCTCCTGGCCAGGAAGTGGGGCCAATCTTTCGAAATCCATTGGGAAGGAAATGGTCGGGGCGAGAGGATTTGAACCTCCGACCCCCTGCTCCCGAAGCAGGTGACAACGGTGATTCACCTTGTTTCAAGAGTTGCCATTCTTTTTTATAAACCCCAATAAAAACATTGTCTTATCGCTCGACTTCATGTATTGTCTATGTGGATTTGTTTCACTTTGTTTCGATGCAATCCGATCGCAATAAACCACACAGCAGACCACACGGAGGCGCTATGAAGTTCACTGACAAGTACATTGCGAGCCTTAAGCCTGAGGGCAAGATGGTGGACAAGCGAGAGGGGGGCGGGTTTGGTATTCGCGTACTGCCCAGTGGAGTGAAGACGTTCTTTTATATCTACCGATTTGATGGCGTTCGACGATTTCTCAACTTGGGGCACTATGACCCGAAGAGGGCTGGCAGGGATGATACTGCCATTAGCCTTGACGAGGCGAGGAGCGGCGGAGTGTCGCTTTCTGGCGCTAGGAAGCTATACACCGAAGCGAAAGCCAAGGTCGACAAGGGCATTGATGTATTTGCGGAGAAGGCGCTTAAGGCAGAGGAGCGACTCAAGGCGCCCACTGTTGCCGAGTTGGCAGATGAATATTTGACCCGTTATGCGAAGATGAGAAAGCGGTCATGGGAGGAGGACGAACGGATACTGAAGCGCGATGTAATCCCGGCTTGGGGGCGGCGCAAAGCCGCAGACATTACCAAGCGAGACATCAATCTCCTTCTTGACAGAATCATTGACCGGGGCGCTCCGGTTATGGCCAACAACACCTTTAAGATTATCCGCAGGATGTTCAACTATGCGGTCGAGAAAGACATCCTTGTGTATTCCCCCGCCCTTGGTGTGAAGCTCCCCTCCCCAAAGGTTGAGAGGGAGCGGGTGCTGTCAGAGGATGAGATCAAAGTGCTTTGGAGCCGCCTGGACGAGCCGAGTCTTGCGATGTCACCAGAGGTCAGGAGGGCACTCAAGCTAGTACTGGTGACAGCGCAGCGCCCCGGAGAAGTGATAGGGATGAACGGTTCAGAGATAGATGGGCGATGGTGGACAGTGCCAACGGGCAGGGCTAAGAACAAGAAGGCCCATCGTGTCTACCTCACAGATCTTGCTTTAGAGCTTATAGGCGACACCACAGGCGAGGGGTATGTATTCCCCAGCCCCCGCAAAGCCACAGGGCAGCACATACTCCGCCATGCACTGTCGCGTGCGATTGTCAATAACTGCCCTTCCGGGTGCGTGAATAACTGTGCATCCTGCGAGAATGATGGCTGCAAGGAAGATGGCAAGGAGGTGGAGGAGAAAAACACTCTAGGGGTGGCCCACTTTACCCCGCATGACCTTCGGCGCACAGCCGCCACCTTTATGGCGGAGGCGGGGGAGATGGATGAGGTTATTGATGCTGTACTTAACCACGTCAAAGAGGGAGTCAAGAAGGTCTATAACCTGTACCGTTACGACAAGGAGAAACGGGTTGCCCTTGAAGCATGGGAGAGAAAGCTAAAGGCCATTGTTGCCGGAACCCAACCTGAAAATGTCATCCCGCTACGCAGGAGCAGAAAGGGGTGAGTGCACAGTCGCCATCCACCCCCTCGACACGATAAAGCTGCTCAATATCTGTTTCATTTCGCCCCGGCCAATCTGCCGGGGCTTCTTGTTTTCATCGCCATAAACCGTTGCTCCCGTTTTGTCCCACGCGTGGGCGGACAGTTACCCCGGACTACAGATATAAAAAAAAAGCCCAACAAAGGAGGACGCATGAGAGCAGTATTTCTAAAGAGAGCAGAAGTCCTGAAGATGACCGGACTGGGATACACCACGGTGTACCGAATGGAGAAGGCGGGTAAGTTCCCGGCGAGAAAGCAACTGTCCGCTGGGCGTGTAGGTTGGCTGCACTCAGAGGTGGAAAGATGGGTTAACAGCCGCGCAAGTGTCCACGGTGAGTCTATCGCACTGGAGTTGTCTCAGATGTAAGGGCAGAAAACAGGTGTGATAGCCTCAGAACTCTAACACCCAGCAAGACGAGCCCTGCTTCCGGTTCCCCCGGCGGTGGGGCCTTCTTGCTTTTTACTACAGACACAAAGCAAATGGCATAAATGACTTCGATGGATATTTGGTTGACCCCCTAGACCTTGTATTTACGGCAATGCCGCTTCAGCTTCCCCGAGAAAAACCAGCGCAGAAGCCGTCATGTGAAGCATATACGCAACAATATGGTCTGGAACAGCGATTGTCGTTGTGCCCTGACCGTGTCCCCCCAATTTATTTCTACCGGTAGGAACGCTACTTTCGAGTAGGCTGCGTAAAGAGGTGAAATTCTGTTGCCAAAACAGAGGGATAAGCTCATTGTCAATGCAGGCCTTAATGAGGTTTTTAGCTGTAGCGTTGCCGCCGTATGCCCAACCTCGTTTGTCGCAGATAGACTTCATCAAACTTTCGAGCGACTTCAAACACTCGTTAAGCGCTTCCTTCGCATTACCATGGCGGTAATGTTCATGGGCTTTTAAAAACTCTTGCTGTGCACCTGCATACTTCCGCTGGTTGAGTAAGCGCAAGGCAGGCTTGACGACTTCGGAATGAATCAATTCGGAATCTATACGAATAATCTCGCCATCAACAAATTGGTAGCCAACACCATGTTCCTTGAATCGTCCATTCAACTCTTCAATGGCGTCGTTGGCCCGATTATTAGCATCGTGCCGTCTTAGGTAGTCCCACTGTCTCGTGAATTTATCTATAAATTTAAAAGAAAGTTCAACCGCATCCAGAGCTCTCTCAATATTCGGCTCTTTAAGAAAGAAATCTACCAATTCACCAATGAAGTCTCGTCCCCCGTGTTTTTTGGTATCAGTCAACGTAAACACGCCATACTCTCGGCAAAGGGTATTCACTATGAACGAATAGAGTTTCTTGACGTTCCCGCTGACGTCATTATCGGCGTGCCCCAGTGTGTCAAGCCAGATATGGACTATTTGAGTTCTGAGTTCTTGAGGCAGGTCGTCATAGCTGTACACATCTGGGACATCGCCCCTAAGTTTCTTCTGGCGTTTTGAGAACAAGTCAAAGATTGCCAATGTAGGACTCCTTGCACGCAACAGTTTGCGATACTGGGAACTGCCACGCCTAGAAAGTTTTCTAACACAAAATTTATAGCCGAGATATTCCTGGAGGGAAACTACGGCAATCCGACTAAATAAGACGTCGTCAATCTAGCCCAGGCGATAGCGCGCGTCAAGGGCTTGCTTGTCTAGCATCTTGCCTTGTGCCTCACCTGATGCAATAGTCTTACTTAAGGGGGCGATGCCCTCTTGGCGGTCTTGGTTGTCTGCTAGCTGTACTCTCCCATATAAAGCTAAGCCCGTTTTGTTCACTTGCTTTGACTTCCCAGGCTTGCTTGCTTCCCCCCTGGGCGGTAGCTCAGATACAAATATTTTATTTGTCCCGGGCTATAGAGGGGGCAGGAGGGAGATAGGAGAGATAGGTATGGATAGAGCGCATAGAGCGCTCAGGGGCATAGAGGAGGAGATAGAAGAGGTAGAAAGGATAGAGCGCCTATAGCGCCCAGGTTATAGAAGAGGCAGGTAGGGGGCAGGGTAGACTGTCTAGAAAGCTCAGGAGGGGTATGGGCCGGATAGGGCGAGTGACACGGACAGAAAACCCTCGAACTGAAGCTCGACACGTCGGCCGAGCTACAAATCGACGCCTAAGCCGTTGCGGGGCGCAAGATGGGGAAATAGGCAGGGCGAGCCGCAAAAACTCCGTAGGCGGTCATTCAGTGCGCCTCGGGGCGGGCTGGCCCACGAGACACGGCCCCCGATCTCCATAGGGGCCAAGAGGCAATAGCGAGACAAGAGCCAAAAGGCCACACCAGAGACCACACAACAGAAAAAGGAGTTACAGCACATGCCGTAACCCCTTGAAAATTCTGGTCGGGGCGAGAGGATTTGAACCTCCGACCCCCTGCTCCCGAAGCAGGTGCGCTACCAGGCTGCGCTACGCCCCGACATTGGTCCTTCCAAACAACAGGCCGAAAGAAATACCATGAAATAATGGCAAAAGCAAGAGACTTTTCCCCATGGTGAGATGGATAGTGAAAAGCCTCGCAATGGATGCGAGGCTTTTTCACTTCTCCTCTTGGATGGAGAAGTCTATTCGGGAGCGGAGATCCGATCAGTGGATGCGTCGGTAGTCGCAGATGCGGCAGCGCCACTCGTTAAACACGGTGCTGTAGTAAATGGAATTATCGACATCCGGGGGGAAACCGAGTCCGTGGATGTCGTATTGGCCGGGCATGCCGCAGTTGGGGCATTCACCAGGATCGCCGTGCTCAATCCGGTGACCTTCGGCCCATTCCCGAAACACAACCTCTTTCCTCACGATAGCCTCGTATTGCTGTCTGTTTTCATACATGACAATTATCCTCGCGGGTCCGGATTCCTATCTGATCACCTGGAGGATTCCGGAGAGTTTTAGTCATATATATATTCATTATAACCAAATGACGGGAAAGATTTCCAATCCGGTCAGGTTGGGGATGACGAAGCGTTCAGGATGCGGTAGGATAATGGATCTTAACGCCATTTCAGCCAGGGAAGAGGACAGGGTCATGGACAACGATAGAGACGAGGAAAGAGACGAAAACACCGAGGAGAGTTTCGCCGAAATGTTCGAAAAGAGCTACGTCGGCGGAGGCAAGCTGGAGCAGGGGCAGAAGGTCAAGGCCGTCATCCTCAAGATCGGCGCCGAGTGGGTCTTTCTCGACGTGGGACAGAAGGGCGAAGGTGTGCTGGACAGAAAAGAGCTCCTGGATCCCGACGGAAACCTGAGCGTTGCCGAGGGGAATACGATCTCCGCCTATTTTCTCTCCCGGGCCGGAGGCGAACTGCGCTTCACCACCCGCATCGGCGGCTCCGCAGGCAATGCCCAGCTCGAAGAAGCCTGGCGCAGCGGCATCCCGGTGGACGGACATGTGGAGAAGGAGATCAAGGGCGGCTACGAGGTGAAAGTGGCCGGCGTGCGGGCCTTCTGTCCCTTCTCGCAGATGGGTCTGCGCCGCACCGAGGCGCCCGAGCAGCACATCGGCCAGCATCTCCCCTTCCGGATCACCCAGTACAGCGAGGGAGGGCGCAACATCGTCGTCTCCCACCGGGCGCTGCTGGAAGAGGAGCGCGCCCGGCAGCGGGAAGCACTCCGGGAGACGCTGCAGGAGGGGATGACGGTCAAGGGGACGATTTCCTCCATCCGCGATTTCGGCGCCTTCGTCGACATCGGCGGGGTGGAAGGCCTCATCCCCATTTCCGAGATCGCCTGGGGGAGGGTGGAGAACATCCGCGAGGTGCTCAGCGAGGGGCAGGAGGTGGAGGTAGCGGTGAAATCGGTCGACTGGGACCAGAACCGCTTCTCCTTCAGCCTTCGGGAAACCCTTGCCGACCCCTGGGCCGAGGCGGAGCGGAATTTTCCGGAGGGGTCGGTTCACACCGGCACCGTGGCAAGGCTGGCCCCCTTCGGCGCCTTCGTCACCCTCGAAGCCGGGGTGGACGGCCTGGTGCACATCTCCAAGCTGGGAGGGGGTAAGCGCATCAGCCACCCCCGCGAAGTGGTCAAGGAGGGGGAACGCCTCGAGGTGAGGGTCGAAAGCTTCGACCGGGAAACCCGCCGCATCTCTCTCGCCCCGGCCGAGGCGGTGCGGGCCAAGGAGGAGGAAGCAAAAACGATGGACGATTTCCGGCGCCAGGCGGCGGCCGAGCTGCCCAAGGGGCTGGGCACCCTGGGCGATCTGCTCAAGGCCGGGATGGAGAAAAAGAGTAAGAAGAAAAAGAAACGATGAAGACAGAGGGCGGAGGACGGCATGAACCTTCTGTCCTCTGTCATCCGTCATCGCCTTTGGAGTTTTAAATGGATCTGCCCGGCCCCATCCTGATCGTCGAGGACGATCCCAATACCGCGGCCCTGGTGACCACCTACCTGGAGCGCGAGGGGTTCGCCGTCATCGCCGTCCATGACGGGGCGGAGGCGCTGGCGCTGGCCCGGCGCAAGCCGCCCGGCTTCGTCATCCTGGACGTGATGCTCCCCGGCGCGGACGGCTGGGAGATCTGCCGCGAGCTGCGCAAGGTCTCCGACGTGCCGATCCTCATGCTCACCGCCCGCGAGGAGGAGATCGACCGGGTGCTCGGCCTCTCCCTGGGGGCGGACGACTACGTGGTCAAGCCTTTCAGCCCCCGGGAGCTCGTCGAACGGGTCAAGGCCATTCTGCGCCGGGCGCGGCCGACGGCCGGGGCGAACCCCTCTCTCGTCCACGGAAGCCTCGTCCTCGATCCGGAGAAGCACAGGGTGACCCTGGATGGAAGACCGGTGGAGCTGACGGCGGCGGAATACCGGGTGCTGCTCGCCCTGATGCGCGCCCCGGGGCGGGTCTTCAGCCGGGACGACCTGATCGGCCGCATCTACGAGGGGGGAGAGACGGTGGTCGACCGGGTCATCGACGTGCACATCGGACATCTGCGGCAGAAGCTCGGCGACGATCCGGCGGCGCCACGATTCATCCGTACCGTGCGCGGCTTCGGCTACCGCTTCGCCGACCGTTCGGAAGAGTAGGGGGCCATCGTGAAACGCTCCCTGCTCTGGAAACTGCTCCTGATCAATCTGCCGGTCATCGCCGTCATCATCGCCGTGGTCTGGCTCTCCATCGATCAACTTGCGGCCAATTACTTCATGGTCCTGATGGAAAAGTACATGGTCTCGCCGACGGAAACCCACCGGGCCTTTCTCACCGCCGTCCACTATACCCTCTTCTGGGCCAGCCTCGCCGCCTTGCTCATCGCCTTCGTTCTCAGTTTTCTCCTCACCCGGCGGGTGCTGCGTCCCCTCTCCCGCATGGCGGAAGCGACCCGCGAGGTGGCCGCAGGCAACTTCTCCTCCCGGGTCGAGGTCGGCGCCGCCGACGAGATCGGACGCCTCGGAGCCGCCTTCAACCGCATGGCTGACAGCCTGGAGAACCTGGAGCGGCTGCGCAAGACGATGGTCGGCGACGTGGCCCACGAACTGCGCACTCCCCTGACCAACCTGCGCGGCTACCTGGAGGGGCTGAGCGACGGGGTGATCCCGCCGGAGAAAGCGACGTTCGAGATGCTGCAGGCGGAAATCCTGCGGCTGGTGCGCCTGGTCGAGGACCTCGGCCAGCTCGCCCGCGCCGAGGCCGCCCGCGCTTACCTGGAGCGGCAGGAATTCGATCTCTCGGAGACGATCGGACAGATGCTGACCCTCTACCGCCCCCGTTTCGAGGCGCGCAGCATCACCGTCGCGACCCGTTTCGCTCCGGCGGCCGACCGAATCGTCGCCGACCGGGACAAGGTGCTGCAGGCGGTGCGCAACCTGATTGAGAACGCCTGCCGGTACACCCCGGAGGGGGGACGCTTCACCGTCTCTTCCGAGCGCCTCCCCGGGGAGATCCGGGTCGTTTTCGCCAACAGCGGCCCGGGCATACCCCCTGCGGACCTCCCCTACGTCTTCGAGCGTTTCTACCGCGCCGAACGCTCCCGTTCCCGCGACGCCGGCGGCGCCGGCATCGGCCTGTCCATCGTAAAAGAGCTGATCGAGGCCCACGGGGGCAGCGTCGGCGCCGAAAGCGCGGAAGGGGAGACGCGGGTCTGGTTCGTCCTGCCGGAGTAGAGGGCCCTTTAACTCGCCCAAACAACGAAGCCCCGTCGGCAGTTGCCGACGGGGCTTCGTCACATTCAGGGGTGCATCCGCCTACAGGCGGATATCGATATAAGCCTCCTTGCGCAGGCCCTGCGACCACTCCTTGAACCGTTCCTCGGTTTTCTGCTCCCTGAGAATCCGGCGGATTTCCTCTTTGACCGAGTCGAACTGGCGGACCTTGCCGGCACTGATCTCGTTGACCTGAAGGATGTGAAAGCCGGCCGGCGTCTCCACCATGCTGCTGATTTCGCCCTCCTTGAGATTGCGCACGGCTTTTTCGAAGGCGGAGGTCAATTCACCCTCCGCGAACGTTCCCATATCCCCGCCTTCGGCGCTCTGGTCCGCTGTTAAACTCAGCAGCACCGGATAAAATTCCTCTCCCTGCCTCAGGCGGTTCAGCGCAGCCTCCGCTTTGCCGCGAATCGCCTCGATCTGGACCGTCGTGGCCTTGGCCGGGATGGGGAAAGTTATACGGCTCAGGCGCAGGAAAGGCTCATCCCGGTACTTTCCGATGTTCTCCCGGAAATAGTCGCGTATTTCCCTGTTGGTCACCTCGACCCTGGCCTGAACCTCCCTACCCACCAGCTTGTAACGCAGGATCTGCTGACGCAGATTCTCCCGGTATTTCTCATAGCCCATTCCCTCGGACTGCAGGGCCTCGATCAGCTGCTCGCGGGTCAGTTTGTTCTGCTTCTGCACCTCGTTGATGGCCTCCTCGATTTCGTCCTCAGCCACCTTGATTCTCAGCTCATCGGCCTTCTGCATGAGCAGGGTCTTTTCGATAAGATCCGAAAGGACCTGCTGGCGCAGGGCGGACGCCTGTGAAGCCGGAATGTTGCCGCCTTTGACGCGTTCGCTCACTTCCTGGTCCAGTTGGCGGGTAGTGATGATTTCAGAGTTGACCACGGCGGCGATCCGGCTGACGGCCGTCGTCGCCATGGCCAGCCCCGGCAGCAGAAGCAAAATCGCAATCGTATGAAAATGGCGCTTCATGATTCCCGATCCTCGCGCAAGAAGTTGATGTTAGATAAGGGACCAGTTGACTTCGATGGCGGCCTGCACGCGCAGCTTCCGAAGCCATTCCTGATAGGCCTGATCTTCCTTTTCCGCCCTGAGTTCGGCACGGATCTCGTCCTGTACGGAATCCAGCCCCAGGCGCATCGCTTTGCGCCTCTCTTCGACAAGAAAGATGTGATAACCGTACTCGCTCTTGACCAGATCGCTCAGGCGGCCGACGGGGAGGGAAAAGACGACGGCATCGAACTCCGGCGGCATCTCTCCCCGTGCGAAGAAACCGAGATCCCCCCCCTGCTCGCCGTCGGGAGAGAGGGAGTGCTGGCGGGCCATCTCGGCGAAGGGCTCGCCCTGGCGCAGAAGACCCAGTATACGCTGCCCCTCGGCCTCAGTGCTGAGGACGATCTGGCGCGCCCGCACCTGCTCGGGGCGGTCGAAATCCTCCCGGTGCTCCTGGTAGTGGGCGGCGACTTCCTCTTCCTCGACCGTCACCCCGGTGTAGGCGGCCTGTCGGACCACCTTTTCCATCAGCAGGTTCTGCGTCAGTTCCCTCTGCCAGGAATCGAGGGTGATCCCCCGCTCCCGGAGCATCTCCTCGAAGGCTCCGGCAGGATAATCCCGGCGGTATTCCTGCAAGGCCTCCTCCACTTCCGTCGGAGTCACCGTAATGCCGAGATTCTCGGCTTCGGCCAATGCCAGCTCCCGATCGATGACCTGAACCAGAAAGGCGCGTTTGAGTTCTTCCTTCTCCTCGGATGAAAGGTTCTGGCCGGGAGGGAGGGTGGCGGAGAAATCTTTCTGAAACTGCTCCAGGGTTACCGAGCGGCCGTCGACATGGATCAGTACCGGCACGACGGCCTCCTCCTTCGGCTGACAGGCTGAAAACGGCAGGAGGAGAAAGAGGAAAAGAAACAGACGAACAGGACGGGACGGACGGAACATCTATTTTCGGCTTTCTTTCAATGGGATAAAGTCGATTTTTGCGCAGAGAAGCGGGATCCTCTGAAAGATTGAAACTAGCATGCCTGAAGGAGACCGTGCAATTCTTTTTTAGCCTCCGCCAGAACCTCTTCCCCAGGAAGGCGTCCAAACCGGATCGAGAGCCGGAAGTCGGGGGAAAAGCGGTACTTTCCCGTCGGCTCCTCGAGGAGGGCAAGGATTTTCTCCGGCGGAACCACGGTGGCGGGATGGAAGGCGAAGACCAGTTGGCGGCCGTCGTATTCGGCGGCTTCCACCTTGAGGCGCTTCATCAGCAGGCGCAGCTTCATCATCTCCAGGAGGAGAACGGCCGGTCCGGGAACTTCGCCGTAGCGGTCCCGCAGCTCGTCGGCCGTGCCGTAGAGGTCCAGCTCGTCGGCGGCGCCGGCCATCTTCTTGTAGAAGACCAGCCGCTGATTCGGATCGGGGACGTATTTTTCGGGGAGAAAGGCGGAGAGCCCCAGGCGGATCTCGGGGTCGATCTGCTCTTCCTTTTCCAGTCCCTTGAGCTCCTGAATCGTCTCCTCGAGGAGTTCGGCATACATCTCGAAGCCGATGGCGGCGATCTGCCCGGCCTGTCGGCCCCCCAGGAGGTCCCCGGCGCCGCGCAGCTCCAGGTCGTGGCTGGCCACCCGGAAGCCCGCCCCCAGCTCGGTGAGTTCCTGCAGCACGCGAAGACGTTCCCGGGCCTCCCGGGTGAGGGTCCCTTCTCCGGGGATGAGAAGGTAGGCATAGGCGCGGTGCCGGGAGCGTCCCACCCGGCCGCGCAGCTGGTAGAGCTGGGCGAGGCCGAAGCAGTCGGCCCGGTTGATGATGATGGTGTTGGCCCGGGGGATGTCGAGGCCGCTCTCGATGATGGTGCTGCAGACCAGAACGTTGCTCTGCCCCTCGACGAAGTCCACCATGACCTCTTCGAGGGCATGCTCCCCCATCTGCCCGTGCCCGACGACGATCTTCGCCTCGGGGACGAGGGTGCGGAGGAAATCGGCCTGGGCCTCGATGGACTGGACCCGGTTGTGGACGAAGAAGACCTGGCCGCCCCGGCGCAGCTCGCGCAGAATCGCCTCGCGGATGAGGTCGTCGTCGAAGCGGGTGACGTAGGTGCGCACCGCCAGCCGGTCGACGGGCGGGGTGTCGATCACAGAGAGGTCCCGCAGCCCCATCATGCTCATATGCAGGGTGCGGGGGATGGGGGTGGCGGTCAGGGTGAGGATGTCGACCTCGGCCCGCAGTTTCTTCAGCCGTTCCTTATGGGTGACGCCGAAGCGCTGCTCCTCGTCGATGATGATCAGCCCGAGATCCTTGAACCGCACGTCCCGCTGCAGGAGCCTGTGAGTACCGATGAGGATGTCGATCCGGCCGGCGGCGGCGTGCTCGAGAATGCGTTTCTGCTCGGCGGCGGTCCGGAAGCGAGAGATCATCTCCACTTCCACAGGATAACCCTCGAAACGCTCGCGGAAGGTTTCGAAATGCTGCCGGGCCAGGACAGTGGTCGGCACCAGCACCGCCACCTGTTTCCCGTCGAGGGCGGCCTTGAAGGCGGCGCGGATGGCCACCTCGGTCTTGCCGTAGCCGACGTCGCCGCAGATCAGCCGGTCCACCGGCCGCTCCGACTGCATGTCGGTAAGAACGTCGCCGATGGCGGCGAGCTGGTCGGCGGTCTCCTCGTAAGGGAAGGCGGCCTCGAACTCCCGGAACATCCGGTCGGGCGGGGAGTAGCGAAATCCCTGGTTCATCTCACGCCGGGCGTAGATCTTGAGCAGCTCCCGGGCCAGCTCCTCAACCGCGGCCCGGGCCCGAACCTTGGCCTTCTCCCAGCCGGCCCCGCCCATTTTGTCGAGGCGCGGGACGTGGCCTTCGCCGCCGAGATACTTCTGCACCTTTTCGATGCGGTCCACCGGCAGGTAGAGCTTGTCCTCGCCGGCATACTCCAGGTGCAGGAAGTCCCCCTCCACCTCTCCGAGCTGCAGGTGCAGCAGGCCGCGGTAGCGGGCGATGCCGTGGTCGGCATGGACGACGTAGTCCCCCTCCCTGAGCTCGGCCAGGGTGGAGAGCAGGGCCTTGGCCCGGGCCTCGGCGGCTCCGCGGCGGCGCACCCTCTGGCCGAAAATCTCTTCCTCGGTGACCACCGCCAGCTTCTCGTCGGGGAGGCGGAATCCTGCAGTGAGGTTCCCCAGGACGAGCCGGGGCTCTCCGGGGCGGAAACGGTCAGGCGATCCGGACGGATCGAAGGCGACGCTCAAGCCGTAGGGCTGCAGCAGGTCGAGGAGGCGCTCGGCCTGGCCGCGCGTATGGCAGACGAGAAGAAGTCTCCATCCGCCCTGCTGCCACTGCCGCAGGCGGTCGGCCAGCTCCGCCATGCCGCCCCCCTCCCGGTGCAGTTCGGCCCGGATGTCGCCGTTGCCTTCGGCGTTGATCCGGTAGAGCTGTCGGTCTTCCTCCAGGCGGAACACCTGCAGGGATGAAAAGTCGATGCGGCGGACGGCGGAAAGCCCGCTCTC
Organism: Desulfuromonas sp. TF; assembly: GCF_000472285.1. Lineage (NCBI taxonomy): Bacteria > Pseudomonadati > Thermodesulfobacteriota > Desulfuromonadia > Desulfuromonadales > Desulfuromonadaceae > Desulfuromonas > Desulfuromonas sp. TF. Next base: position 62,524 of record NZ_KI421420.1, on the reverse strand, counting down.
CAGAAGCGCGGGAGGTAGAAAGAAATCGGCCGCCGGAGCGAAGGCCTCGCCGCGGGAAGCGATGCGCTTTTCCCCCTCGCGAACCTCGGCGGCAAAGATGTCCGCCTCCCCCTCCACGGCGGGAGGGTCGAGAACCACCCAGTCGCCGCCGGAGGCGTAATCGAAGAAGGTGTCCAGTTTGGCGTAATTGAGGGGGAGAAGAAAAGAACGTCCGGGAGCCAGGATTCCTTCCCGGGCTTCTTCCAGGATCGCCTCACGCTGAGGGCGGGAAATCTCCAGCGAATCGCAGCGCTCCTTCAGGCGGCGTGCGAAGGTCTCCAGGTGTTCGCCCGCCAGGACCATCTCCCGGGCGGGGAGCAGCACCAGCTCTTCCAGCTCATCGTCGAGGGAGCGCTGGGTGGCCGCGTTGAAAGGGCGCATCCGTTCCACGTAATCGCCGAAGAACTCGATGCGCACCGGCTGGGAGCGGGTGGGGGGGAAAATGTCCAGGATGTCTCCGCGGGCCGAAAAGGTTCCCCGGTCCTCCACCAGCGGCACCGAGGCGTAGCCCAGTTCGAGCAGGCGGCCGAGCAGGGCCCGGCGGGGATATTCCTCCTCGGTGATCAGGCGCTCGCAGAGGCCGGCCAGCGCCTCCCGGGGAAGAACCCGCTGCATCAGGGCGCGCACCGTCAGGACCACGGCCCGGGCTCTGCCTTCATGCAGGGCGGCGAGGGCCGCCAGGCGGCTCGCCTCGACTTCGGGATGGGGGCTCAGGGCCTCGTAGGGGCGCACCTCCCAATGAGGAAAGAGAAAGACTTCGCCGGGGCGGCCGTGATAGAAGGCAAGATCGTCGGCGAACCGCGCCGCCTCCTTCTGGCCGGCGGCGAGGACCAGGATGGTCCGGTCGCTTGCGGCCAGAAGCTTTGCCAGGAAATAGGCGCCGCTGGAGCCGATCAGTCCGAGCACCTCGCCGTGCCGGAGCCCGGAGTGCACTCCTTCGACGAAGGAACGGACGGTGGCATGGGTGATTTCAGGATGGGCGGTGTCGTTTGGAAGGGACATTGATCAGCTCAAACCAGGGAATTCAGGAGTCAGAATAGAGAGTTCAGGATCTTGATTTTTTTTCTTAAGCCTCCTGATTTCAATACGTTGAGTTCCATTTCCCCTGGCGGGATGTTGAAAAACCCTGGTTTTCAGGCTGATCAAAAATGTCCAGATGCAAGGCGCCTGAAGTCCTGAGGAATAAGGCGTACCTGGAAGGTACGTCGTTGACGAAGGATGAGGGCAACGCCGCAGATGGGCGTTTTTCATCAGCCTGCATCCCGCGGCACCGCCAGCATCCGGTCTAGGGTCACCTTGGCTTTTTCACGGATATCCGCCGGGACGGTGATCTCCGGGCTCATGGTCTGCAGGCTCTTGAGGATGTCCTCCAGGGAGGTGAGCTTCATATTGGGGCAGATGAGCCGGGACGTGGGGAGGAAGAACTCCTTGTCCGGATTCTCCCGGCGCAGCCGGTAGAGGATCCCCGCCTCGGTCCCGACGATGAACTTCTTCGCCGGGCTCTTGCGGGCGTAGTCATACATGCCGCTGGTGGAGCAGATGTGGTCGGCCATCTCCAGGATCTCGGGGGGGCATTCGGGGTGGGCCATGAACAGGGCGTCCGGATGCTCCTTTTGAGCCCGCCGCACGTCGCTCACCAGGAGCCGGTCGTGGGTGGGGCAGTATCCCTCCCAGAGATGGCAGGTCTTGTCCGTGTGCGCGGCGATGTACTTTCCGAGATTGCGGTCCGGCACCAGGATGACCTCCTCGGTTTTCACGGAGCGGACCACGTTGACGGCGTTGGAGCTGGTGCAGCAGATATCGCTCTCCGCCTTGACGTCGGCGCTGGAGTTGACGTAGGTGACGACCGTGGCCCCGGGGTGCTCGGCCTTCATCCGGCGCAGCCCCTCCGGAGTGACCATGTCGGCCATGGGGCAGCCGGCGTCGAGTCGGGGAAGGAGCACGATCTTGTCAGGCGCCAGAATCGAGGCGCTTTCGGCCATGAAGTGCACGCCGCAGAAGACGATGACCTCCCGGTCCGTGCGGGCGGCCTCCATGGAGAGCGCGAGGGAATCCCCTGTGATATCAGCAATCTCCTGGACCTCGTCCCGCTGGTAGTTGTGTGCCAGAAGAAGCGCGTTGCGCTCCCTGGCCATACGGCGAATCTCCTGCTTGATCTCTTCCTGGTCCATCGTAACCCTTTCCTGGCAGTGTTTGCCGCCGTATACTAGTTTAAAACCCCTGCTATGTCAAACCCTTATATGATCCCCTTGGGTCTTGACAGGGGTGGGGATTGGGGCTATTCTCAGCACTCCGGCAAAACTTCCCCGTTTCTTTCCTGAGAGGTATCATACCATGTTCGGAATCGGCATGCCCGAGCTGCTGCTCATCCTGGCCCTGGCGCTTATCGTCATAGGACCGAAAAAGCTCCCCGACATCGCCCGGGCTCTGGGCCGCGGGCTGGCCGAATTCAGGCGCGCCACCGATGAGCTGAAGCATACTTTCCACGAAGAAAGCCGCACTTCTGAAACCCGAGACAAGCTGCTTCGGGATGGGAAGATCCAGCCTCCGGGCGCCAGCCCCGAGCCCTACTCCGAGGAGCAGAAAGCCCCGGTCCCGGATGCTCCGGAACCGCGGAAGCCCGATGACTCGGATTCGAAGGAGCCGGCCAAGCCGGAGGCGAAGCCGGCCATGCCGGAGGAGAAGGAGAGGGCCGAGCCGGAGGTGAAGAAACCGACCGAATCGGAGTTGAAGGAACCGTCCAATGGCGGATAAACAACTCCCTTTCACGGAACACCTTGAAGAGCTGCGCAAGCGCCTTATGATCGCCGCCGGATCCTGGCTGGTGGCCTTTATCGCCTGCTACGGTTTTGCCGAGCGGCTTTTCGAATTCATCGCCGATCCTGTCCGCGCGGCCCTCCCCGAAGGGAGTTCACTGGTCTTCATCACCGCCACCGAACCCTTCTTCACCTATCTGAAGATCGGCGCCATAGCCGGGGCGCTCATCGCCCTTCCGGTGATCTTCTGGCAGCTCTGGGGCTTTGTCGCTCCGGGCCTCTACGCCCACGAGAAAAAATTTGCGATTCCTTTTGTTTTCGCAAGCTGCCTCTGTTTCGGTCTCGGCACCTATTTCGGCTTCGTCTTTGTCTTCCCGACTATTTTTACCTTTCTGATCAAGTTCGGCACCGGCACCGGGGAGATCAACGCCATGCTCTCCATGGGCGGTTACCTCTCCCTGTCGAGCAAGCTCCTTTTCGCCTTCGGCCTGGTATTCGAGCTGCCCATCGTCATCTTCTTTCTGGCCCGGATGGGAGTGGTCGACTACCACTGGCTGGCCAAAAACCGCAAGTTCGCCCTGCTGGCGGCTTTTGTCCTCGGCGCCATCCTGACCCCGCCGGACGTCTTCTCCCAGACCGCCATCGCCCTGCCTTTCATCATCCTCTACGAGGTGGGCATCTGGATCGCCCGTTTCTTCGGCAAGAAGAAACCCGCAGAGGAGGAAGAGCCGGCTGCCGCCGAATAAGCCAACTCAGCCAGGGCCGGCCGAAAGGGCAATCGCCATAGAATTTCCGCTTCTCTCCCTGTTGCTTCTCGTGCCTGATGGCCTAAAATGGATATAGGACCAAAACTCAATGATTCGCCTCGGCCAGCAGTCTGTCCCAGTCGAACCGTTGAAAGGAGGTACTCTATGATTCATCTGGATTTGACCCCCGAGGAGCACAGAATTCTGATCGAGGTTCTCAGCTCGGATATTTCCGATTTGGGCATGGAGATATCCAACACCGACAGTCAGGACTACCGTGAGGCGCTGAAGGATCGCAGACAGACCCTCGCCAAGGTTCTGCACGCCCTGGAGCCTGAGGGGAACGCCTGAAAGACATTTCACGCAAAGACGCAAAGAAAACCTTGAAGAGAATGGGTTTGTCTTCTTCGCGGTCTTTGCGTCTTGAGTGAGAGAAGCGAACGGGCGTGAGAATGCTTTTTGCTTGCTTTCAGACGTCTCGATCGAACTTTAAGAAACAGAGCTTTCCCGACATGCACCGAAGCCCCCAAGGCTTCGGTTTTTTTATCAGCGGAGAGCGATCCGCGCCATAAGGGGAAGGTGATCGGAGGCGACCCTTGTCTCGGGTGTGACGATCACCTCCAGGCCCCGCAGGGCTTCCCGGGGGTAGACCAGGATCTGGTCCAGGGCAAAGAGGGGGAAGGAGGTCGGATAGGTGCGCAGCAGCGGCAACCCTCCGAAGTAGCGGTGAAGCCAGCGGGCGGGCCTTCCCCAGGGGAACCATTCGTTCATGTCCCCCATCAGAACCAGCGGCCGGGCGGGGGACGCACCGAACAGTTCGATCAACCGCCGCACCTGGAAGCGGCGCTCGGAAGGGCGCAGCCCGAGATGGGTCACGATGACTCGCAGGGGGTATCCGTCAAGATCCAGTTCGACATCGAGGGCGCCCCTCGGCTCCCGGCTTCTGAAATTCAGGTCGATGCGTCGCACCGATCTCATCTCTCCCCGGGTAAGGAGAGCATTGCCGTAATCGCCCTGGGCATGAAGGAGCGTCGGGCCGGGCACGTCCCTCATCCCGGTGGCGGCGGCGAGAAACTCGAGCTGCGCCGCCTCTTCGGCGCCGCCGAAACGATTAGTAATTTCCTGCAACCCGACCACATCGGGGTTCAGCTTGCGGATGATGCTGGCGATGCGGTCGGCGTCGGGGCGCCTGTCTAGACCAACGCAGCTGTGAACGTTATAGGAGAGAAGGGTGACCACACGGCCGCCTTCCTCTATTTGTCCCGAGCTCCTTTCAATCATATCCCCCTTCAGACCTCTTCTTCCTTGGCGCTTATCCAGCGCCGCAGCAGCCAGATCCCCACCCAGATCGACAGCAGAATGACCAGGAGGAGGATGAAATTCTTGGCCTGGGGCTCCCGTATGGCGCTCTCCAGCCCTTTTTCGAAGATGGTAATGGCCAGAATGCCCGGAGTCATTCCCAACAGGGTGCCCAGGAAGAAGTCGCGAAACCGGATATGGGTAGCACCGGCGACGAGATTGACCACGGTAAAGGGGGCGATGGGGATGATCCGAACGGCCGTGACGGCGAGCAGGCCCCGGCGGGAAAGAAGCCGGCTCAGGCGGTTCAGACGACCCTTGGAGAGCTTGCGAACGGTCTCCCGGCCCAGTATCCGGCCCAGGCCGAAAGTGAGAGCTCCACTGCAGGCGCTGCCGACGAGTGAATAGATAAACGCGATGACGGGGCCGAAGACGAGGGCGGTAACGAGGATCAGCACGGTAACCGGGAACATGACCAGTCCGCCGATCGTGAAGGCCGCTATCACCAGCAGAGGCGCGTATACGCTGTCGCCGATCGTCTGCCCCCATTCGGTGAGTGTCCGAAAATCCAGCCATTCGCTCAGGGGAGTCAGCCGCCAGGCGGCAGTCAGCGCCAGGGCCAGGATGATCGCTCCGGGCAGCAGGTACATTCGGGGCTTGCCATCTTTTTCGGGCGATTCCGGCTCTTCTTTGGGCACCATGTCTTTTATCAGCTCCTCAAACTTGACGGGTCGTTCCGGATCGAGAAGTGTCGCTCCGGGTATGAGTTCCTCCAACAGGTCTTCCTCTTCGACGACGAGGGGTTCCAGGTTTCGCTCGGATCCCTGCAAAGCGTCTATGGCTTCTCTCACGGAGCCTTTTTCGGCGATCATTTCGGCCACCTGTCCGGAGGAGAGCCCCAGGTGTTCCGCCAGCAGCCGGTTCCTCAACCGAGCGATCTCCTGCCGATGTTCCGCATTGCCGCCGGCTTCCATGATCAGGTCGCACTCGCTGTCCAGACCCATGGAGCGGTTGTTGAGGTTGGAGGATCCGATTCGCAGCAGGGTGTCGTCCACCACCAGGACTTTGGAGTGGATGTATATATCAGTCCCCTTGAAAACGGGATAACAGATCCTGAGCCGGCCATGGAGGTCCGCAGCCTGCAGGCGCCGCAGGAGCCGGGCCCGTATCACCCCCATGGAGCTCTCTTCGAGCCAGCCCGAGCATTCACGGGGGACGACGGCGATCACCTCCGGACCGTTTTCCTCCCCGAGGCGCTCTGCCAGGGCGTCTCCTGCCGCCGCCGAGGTCAGATACTGGTTTTCGATGTAGATCACGGAACGGGCGGCGGCGATGGCGTCCCGATGGAAATTCTTGATTTCACGGACGCCGGGCCGCCCGTTGTGGGGCGGTTCGGTGCGGGCGATGCCGACGGACACCTGCTGCATATCCGGGCCGATGTCGGGCGGCCATGGATCGCTCGGGCCGGACCGGGGCGGTCTCAGCTTTTTGCCGGTGGCTCTTTGCCACCGCTGCCGGGCGAGTTCCCCCAGGGCCGCCGCCGCCGGACCGTCCACCATCAGTTGGACATCGTGATGGGGGAGGTAGGGTTTGCCGTTGTCGCGGCGGCGGGGATTTGTGGGATCGTGTTCGGGAGTGTCCCAGCGGCCGCTGGCCAGGTCCATGCCGCCGGCAAAGGCGACCTTGTCGTCGACCACCACAATCTTCTGATGGTGGGACGCCCCCACCGGATGCCGGCCGTCGAGTTCGAAGTGCAGGCGGCGATGAGTCCCCCAGCCGAACTTGAAGATCGGCAGCATCTCCCGCTCCAGGGCGTACAGCATGGCGAAGTCCCAGTCGAGAATATGGATATGGAGGCTCCTGCGCCGGGACACCGCTTCCTTCAGAAAGCTTCCCAGGTCGCCGGGAAGCCGGTGCTGCAGGTCATCCCTGAAGAGGCGGACGCGGCTGTCGATGTCCCAGCCGAGAATGAGCACCTGTCTGCGGGCTCGTTCCACGGCCGCGGCAAAGGCAGAATAATACGCCTCTCCATCGATCAGGAAAGCGGCCCGCCGGCTCGGCTCGATGCGCCAGCAGTTCCGCCCCGTCTTCAGGATGGGATCGGCCAAGGATTACCTTCCTCTTCGTTAACCACTGAGAATCTGTAACGTTATCCGACTGCGAATCCGACAATTGAAGTGTATCAAGTTAAAGGTGGGGTACAAGAAGGACCCTTTCGCTGAGCCGCCCTTCTCCCGTTTGTTATAATCCAACAGATCGTCTCAGGGCGGGCTGGATAAAGTGGGATCCCTCCCACCCGGTCAAAATATCCGAAAGAAACATCCCGGGAATTCTGATCATGCTTCTGGAGAATCTCTTCTATGAGACCGCCTTGATCCTCGCCGCCAGCGCGTTCCTGGGGGCATTGGCCCTGAAATTTCGCCAACCGCTCATTGTGGCCTTCATCGCCGTCGGCATCCTTGTGGGACCTTCGGGGCTGGACCTTGTGGGGATCGACGAACGGCTGGGGTTGCTGGCCGAGATCGGCATCGCCATTCTCCTGTTCGTCGTCGGCCTCAAGCTCGATCTTCACCTGATCCGCACCATGGGCCCGGTGGCCATGGCAACGGGGCTGGGGCAGGTCGCCTTTACCTCCCTCTTCGGCTTCTTCATTGCTCAGGCACTGGGGTTTTCCATCGTCGGCGCCCTGTATGTGGCCGTCGCCCTGACTTTTTCCAGCACCATCATCATCGTCAAGCTTCTCTCCGACAAGCGCGAGATCGATGCCCTGCACGGGCGCATCGCGGTCGGATTCCTCATCGTCCAGGACATCGCCGTCATCCTGGCGATGATCGGCCTGACGGCCCTGGGAGCCGGGGAAGCGACGGGACATCTCTGGATAGACGGCCTTCTGGTCCTGCTGAAAGGCGCCTTCCTGATCGGCGGCGTGGCTCTGCTGATGCGATTCGTACTGCCGTACCTCCTCCCTCATCTGGCCCGCACCCAGGAACTGCTCCTTCTCTTCGCCATCGCCTGGGCGATATTCCTTGCCGCCGTCGGAGATTTCCTCGATTTCAGCAAGGAGGTCGGCGCGTTTCTGGCGGGCGTCTCCCTGGCCTCAACGGCGTTCCGGGAGACGATCGCCTCGCGGCTGGTCAGCCTGCGCGACTTCCTGCTGCTCTTCTTCTTCATCGGCCTGGGAGCGCAGCTCGATCTTTCCATGCTGGAAGCCCAGGTCGTACCGGCTCTCATCTTCTCAGCCTTCGTTCTGATCGGCAACCCCCTGATCGTCATGGCGATCATGGGCTTCATGGGATACCGGAAGCGGACCGGGTTCCTGGCCGGGCTGACCGTGGCCCAGATCAGCGAGTTCTCGCTGATCCTGGGCGCCCTGGGCGTCAGCCTTGGACATATCGACCGGGAAACCCTGGGGCTGATCACGCTCGTCGGCCTCATCACCATCGGCCTGTCCACGTATCTGATTCTTTACTCCCATCCCATCTACCAGCGGATCTCGCCTTTCCTCGGGATCTTCGAACGCAGAGTTCCTTATCGGGAGGCCGAGGAGGAAAGCGGCGGGGAGCCGGAGAAGGTCGACGTCATTCTCTTCGGCCTGGGCCGCTATGGGCGCAATATCGCCGAGAACCTGGTCCGTCGGGGAAAGCGGGTGCTGGCCGTCGATTTCGATCCCGAGGTCGTGTCCGCCGAACCCGCGAAAGGGATTTCCGTCCGCTACGGGGCAGTCGAAGATCCGGAAATCCTGGAGCACCTTCCCTTCCGGCATTCCCGCTGGGTGGTCAACGCCATCCCGGGGCGCGAGCCCAACCTCTCTCTGCTTCACGCCCTGCGGGAAAAAGGATATCCGGGGAAAATCGTTTTGACGGCACACAACCGGAGCGAGGCGGAGACCTACCGCCAGGCCGGAGCCAACAAAGTGCTCTGGCCCTTTGTCGACGCGGCGGAACAGGCGGTCGATTACCTGACCGACTCCCGGGAGGAATTCACCGAACTGACACCGTGGCCGGTGACCCTGGAAGAGGTCAAACTCAGACCGGATTCGTTGGCCAGCGGAAAAAAGATCGGTGATCTGTCCCTGCGATCCCGGACCGGGGCTTCGGTGGTGGCGGTGGACCGGGCCGGACGCAGCCATTTCGATCCGGGTTCCGATTTTCTCCTACTCCCCGGCGATAGGCTGGTGCTGCTCGGGACCGAAGAGGGGCTGAAAATGGCGCGAAGGCTCCTGGAGGAGGTGGAAGCTGAGGCAGAGGAAAAACAAAAATTCCATGTGGCGGAAATCCCCCTGGATAGCGGATCCAGCTGGTCGGGAAAGACCCTGACCGAACTGGATTTTCGCCATCGGCACGGGATCTCCGTCATCGGACTGCAACGCGGAGAGGAGAGGATCCTCTCGCCGTCACCCGAAGAGACTCTCCGGCCACATGATATCCTTCTGGTCCTTGGGCATCCGGACGCGATCCGGGAGTGTCTGAAGAAGGCCAACTCCGAAGAAAGGAGTTTTCGCCATGGCTCGTCCTGAAGTCATTTTGGCCGCCAGCGATCTTTCTGCGAATTCGGAGATCGCCCTCCGGCGGGCGGCCTTCATCGCCCGCGAACACGGTGCTCGCCTGGAGCTGCTGCACGTCCTGGAGAACAGCTCCAGCCTGAGCCTGCCGGAAGGGTCCGGGGACGAAAGGCTTTTCCGGGAAGCGACACGGGAGGCCGAGGAACGGCTGCAGCGCCAGGCGGAGAAGACGGTGGGGCAGGATATCCCATTGCATTGCGGGGTCGAGGTCGGCAAGGATTTTGTCGTCATCATCCGCCATGCCCGCCAGGTGTCGGCCGAGCTGGTCGTCATGGCTGCGCATGGCAGTCATTCCATCCGGGACCGATTCCTCGGCACCACGCCCGAAAAGGTGGTGCGCAAGGGGGAATTCCCCGTGCTGACGGTCAGGAAACCGCCCGTCGGAGCTTACGAAAGGGTGCTGGTGGCAACGGACTTTTCCGAAGGTTCGCAGCGGGCGCTTCTCACAACCCTGGCTCTGGCCCCCGGAGCCCGAATCGACCTGCTGCACGTTTATGAGCTCTGGGGGCAGGGACGCCTTGCACTGGCCGGAGGTGGAGAAGACGCCTTGGCTCGATACCATCAAATGTCCCGGGGTCATGCAGAGACGAAAATGGATGAGTTTCTCCAGGGAATCGATCTGGCCGGCCGGCAGATCGAGCGGCATTTCCGACACGGTCATCCTTCCATGCTGATTTCACAAATGGCAGGAGAGCTGAAGGCGGAGCTCGTCGCGACGGGAACCGAGGGGCGCTCGGGGCTGCCCTACATCCTCCTAGGAAGCGTGGCCGAACACGTATTGCTCCATGCGCCGTGCGACGTGCTTACCGTACGCCCGTCGGATTTCCGTTTTGAGCTCCCCTGAGGCGGCCCGGGGATCAGTTTTTCACGGCCGGTTCAGCAGCCAGGCGAAGAGCGCCGCCAGCAGGAAAAGGAGAAGGGAGCTGAGCAGGGCCAGGGCTCTGGCGAGAAGAAGGCGCACGATTTGAAATCCCCTTCTTAAACGAGGTCGAACAGCTCTGAGTGAATTCGGCCGAGGGGCACGCCCTGGCGCGATAGGGCGCGCTCCGCCACTTCGATCATGGGTGTCGGACCGCAGACGTAACATTCTCTTGGCATCTTGTCAGCCGGCAGATGCCGGGCGAAGATTTCCTCCCTGAGAAACCCGATCTCCCCCTCCCAGTCTCCGGGCGGCTCGCTCAACACGGTGACGAGGTTCAGATTGAGCCGGTCCTTGAGATTCTCCAACTCCTCGCGAAAGGTCAATCTCTCCCAGGTGTGATAGGCATAAAAGAGCAGCAAAGGGCGTCCGTCGCCGCGATCGGCGAGGGTGCGCAGCATGCTCATGATGGGGGCGATTCCAACACCCCCGGCCACGAAAACAAAGCCGGGCGCCCGGCTGCGATTCACCGAAAAGGATCCGTAAGGTCCATCGAGATAGACGATGGCGCCGGGTTCCACGGTTTTGATGCGGCGGGTGAAGTCGCCCAGCTCCTTAATCGTGAAGTGCAGCTCCCCGGTCGTCTGCGCGCTCGACGAAATGGAAAAGGGATGTTCTTTCATGGCGAAGGGCGAACTCCAGAGGGTCAGCCAGGCGAACTGCCCCGGCAGGAAGCGAAATCCACCATGTCCCTGGGGTTTCAGAACCAGGGTCCAGGTGCTGCCTCGTTCGGCGTTGACCTGCTGCACCCTGTAGGGGCGCCGGAGCATCTGCAGAGGCCTGAGCAGGCGGACATAGGCGACGACGGCCAGGCAGGACAGGGCAATGGCCATCCACAACCCGCTCTTCCAGGGGACGGCGCTGAAGTGCCCCGTCCCTGCAATGTGGGCGACAGCCAGCGCCAAGGCGGCGACCGCAAGGACCATGTGTCCCAGACGCCAGCTGTCGTAGTGAATGCCCAGGGGCTTGCGCCAGAGCGAGGTCGCCATGAGCGTCGAGAGAAGCAGAAACGAAAGGACTCCACTGGTCAGGTGCCAGGGGATGAAACGAGGATGCAGGAAAGACAGAAGAGCGGGTTCTTCGGCCATCAGGAGGAACGGATGGGCCAGAATAAAAATAAAGGCTGCCAGGGAGGTCAGGCGGTGAAAGTAGTAGATGAGGTCGATGCCGAAAGGGGCGGTCGCCCGATGAAAGCGGGCCGTCAGCACAAACATGACTGCCATCATCGCAGTTCCGGCGAACCCCAGGGCCAGGGACAGATCGTTCCAGAAGCCGCTCCCCGGAGGCATCGGCCCGAGCAGCAGAAAGAAAAGCGGCGTCGTCACCAGCGCCAGGTAGAGTCCGATCCATAAAACGCCCCGCGGAATATTCTCCATCAGCCCCTCTCTCCGTCAATCCCGGTAATAGAAACGAAATACAAGCTTTTCCCCTTCCACCAGGACGAAAACCGAGAAGGAAACCAGAACGACCCGCAGCCATGCCATGGCATCCATCGCGACCGTGTCGAACAGCAGCTGCATCGGCGGCGCGTAGGTGAACAGAAGCTGGAAGGCGATAACAAGGGCGATGGCGAGCAAAACGTAGCGATTGCCCAGCAGACCCTCGCGTGAAAGTACGGAGCGGTGCAGGTAGCGGGAGTTAAGCAGATAAAAAGCCTCGAACATGACCAGGGTGTTGACCGCGACAGTGCGGGCGGTCTGGATGTCGGCGCCGCTTTCCCGCTCCAAGAGAAAAAGGCCGAAGGTGCCGGCCACCAGGATGAAAGATACGTAGACCAGGCGCCAGATCAGAAAGGGGCCGAGGATCGGTTCCCGCGGATCTCGGGGCGGCCGGCTCATGACATCGCTCTCCGGGGGCTCGAAAGCCAGAGCGAGGGCAAGGGTGACGGCGGTGATCATGTTGATCCACAGAATCTGCACCGGAGTAATCGGCAGGCTCCGGCCCAAGGCGATGGCGACCAGGATGATCAGCGCCTCGGCGCCGTTTGTGGGGAGAATGAACAAAATCGCCTTGCGGATGTTGTCGTAGACGGTCCGACCCTCTTCCACCGCGCTGGCGATGGAGGCGAAGTTGTCGTCCGTCAGGACCATCTCGGCCGCTTCCTTGGCCACTTCCGTCCCCTTGATCCCCATGGCTACGCCGATATTTGAACGCTTGAGGGCGGGGGCGTCGTTGACCCCGTCGCCGGTCATCGCCGTCACTTCCCCGTTGGCCTGCAGAGCCTCAACCAGCCGCAGCTTGTGCTCGGGGGCGGCGCGGGCGAAAACCTCGACCGTCCGGACCTGCTGCTGCAACTCCGCATCATCCATCTTTTCGAGATCCTCGCCGGAGAGGGCGGCCTGCCCGCTGCCGATACCCATCTGCCGGGCGATGGCGCTGGCAGTGATCAGGTGGTCTCCGGTGATCATCTTGACCCGGATCCCTGCCGACCTGCATTGGCGGACGGCGACAATGGCTTCCTCCCGGGGGGGATCGATGATGCCGACGAGGCCGAGCAGGACCATCCCGTTCTCGACGTTCTCATAAAGCAGCTTGTCCTGCTCCGCCCGCGCGGGTGCGGAAGCGATGCCCAGCACCCTCATCCCCTGCACGGCCAGTCTCTCCATCTCCCCCAGCCAGAAGGAATAATCAAGGGGAAAGTCCCCCTTGCCGCTGCGCTGCCGGTCGCACATCAGCAGCAGGCGTTCGGGCGCGCCCTTGAGAATGATAAATCCGTGCCCCTCATGGTCATGATGCAGGGTCGCCATGAAACGGTGCTGCGATTCAAAGGGGATGATGTCGTCGCGCGGCCATCTTTCTCCGGCCAGGTCGGGATCGATCCCCATCTTTCGCCCGAGAACCAGCAAAGCCCCCTCAGTGGGATCTCCTTGAATCCGCCATTCCCCTTCCTCACCGGCCAGAATCGAATCGTTGCACAGCAGACCCGCCCGGCCGATTTCTTCCAGAACGGGATAGTCGGGGGGACAGACCTCCTGTCCCGCAATCGATAAAACACCGTGCGGATCATACCCCACGCCGCTGACCTCGAAGCGATGATCGGTGGTGACCACCGCCTGCACCGTCATTTCGCTACGGGTCAGGGTCCCGGTCTTGTCGGAGCAGATGACGGTCACCGCTCCCAGCGTCTCCACCGCCGGCAGCCGGCGGATAATCGCTCGGCGCTGGGCCATCCGCTGGACTCCGATGGCCAGGGTGATGGTGATGATGGCGGGCAGGCCTTCGGGAATGGCGGCCACCATCAGGCCGACCGCCGCCAGGAACATCTCGCCGGGGGAGTAGCCCCGCAGCAGGACGCCGAAACCCAAGGTGCCGCCGGCCAGGACGATGATGATGACCGTCAGACGGCGCGCGAACTCCCCGATCTGCCGCAGCAGGGGGGTGGTGAGGGTCTGTACCTGCGCGAGCATCTCGTTGATGCGCCCCAGTTCGGTTTCCCCCCCCGTCGCCACCACCACCCCGGTTCCCTGTCCGGACGTCACCATGGTGCCGGAGAAAGCCATGTCCGTCCGGTCGCCGACTGTCGCCGAGGCCGCCACCGGTTCCGCCGACTTGCTCACCGGGAGCGATTCGCCCGTCAGCATCGCCTCGTCCACCTGCAGCTCATGGATCTGCAGCAGGCGCAGATCGGCCGGCACCTTGTCCCCCGACTGGAGAAAGACGATGTCGCCGGGGACCAGATCTTCCGCCCCCACCTGCCGGCGATGGCCGCCGCGCAGTACGGTGGCGTGCAGCGAAAGCATGCGGCGGATCGACTCCAGGGCCTTCTCCGCTTTCCCCTCCTGGATGAAGCTGATCAGAGCGTTGAGCACCACCACCCCCAGGATGACCGCGAAATCGACCCAGTGCCCGAGAAAGGCGGTCACGACGGCGGCGACCAGAAGGACGTAGATGAGGACGTTGTGGAACTGGAGGAGAAAACGCAGCAGGGGGCCATTCCGCGTGGGAGGCGGCAGACGGTTGGGGCCGAATTCGGCGAGTCGACGGCCGGCCTCTTCGGGGGTCAGTCCTGCCTCCCGGGCGTCGAGCCGCGCCAGGGTTTCTTCCCCGGACAGGGCGTGCCAGGCGGTTTCGGAATGGTCAGAGTCTGGACCGGGCATAGAGATCCTATTTTTCGCCGGGTTGCCGATCTGTCAGATTCCCAGGACCGCCCGGGCGATCAGGAAATAAACCAGCAGACCGCTGGCATCGACGATGGTGGTCACGAATGGGGCGCTGACCACGGCCGGGTCCACCCCGATCTGCCGGGCGAGCAGGGGCATCAGGGAGCCGACCAGGGAGGCCAGGGTGCAGACCGTGATCAGAGTGAGGGAGATGACCAGTGCCAGAGAGCGGCCGGTGAATAGCCACACCGGTATAAAGCTCAGTCCGCCCAGCATGGTCCCCAGCAGCAGTCCCACCCGGCCCTCCCGCAGGACCACCCGCATGATGTCTCCGGGGCGGATGTCATCCATGGCCATGCTGCGCACGATGGTCGTCGCCGACTGGGCGCCGGCGTTTCCACCCGTGCCGATCAGCAGGGGGATGAACAGGGTCAGGGTGACCACCGATTCCAGGGTGTGCTCGAAAGCGCTGAGGACGTTGACGGTGAGGATGGCGGCCACCGCCAGGAGGAGGAGCCAGGTGGCCCGGCTGCGCGCCAGCCGGAAGATGGAGGCGGAAAAATAGGGGCGTCCCAGGGGCTCGGAGGCGCCGGTGCGGGCCAGGTCCTCTTCTTCCTCGGCTCCAAGCACGTCCATGGCGTCGTCTACGGTGACCACCCCCACCAACCGGTTTTCCATGTCGACCACCGGCAGCGCCAGCAGGTCCGCCGCCTGGATCAGCCGCGCCACTTTTTCCTGGTCCTCGTCCACCCGCACGGCGCGGACCTCGGGGTTCATGATCTCCCTTACCCGGGTCTCCGGTTCGGCCAGAAGCAGGTCCCGCAGTTCCACGGCCCCCACCAGCCGAAGTTCCTCGTCGGTGACCGGCAGGGCATAGATCGTCTCTGCATCCCTTCCCCGCCGGCGTACCCTTTCCAGGGCCTCGGTCACAGTCATCTCCGGAACCAGCCGGACGAACTTGGGGCTCATGATCCGTCCGGCCGACTCCTCCGGAAAACCCAGCAGCATCGAGGTCAGGCGCCGCTCGCGGGGGCTCAGGCCAGCAAGCAGACGGCGCACCACGGCGGCGGGCATTTCGTCGAAGAGCCGCGCCCGGTCGTCCGGATCCAGCTCCTGGACCAGCCGCAGTACCTGCTCGTCCCGCAGCCCGCTCACCAACTCCTCCTGGTGGGCGGTGTCCAGCAACTGGAAGACGGCCAAGGCTTTTTGCTTTGTCAGCAGGCGGAAGACCTTGGCCCGTTCCGCCGGCTCAAGGCGGCCCAGGTCGTCGGCGATGCTGAGGGCGTCACGATCGCCCAGTTCTTCTCGCAGAGCCCGCAAGTCCTCTGCAGGCAACGGTGATAACGTCATGCGATTCCTGCTTTCCGAAAGAAGAAAGACTCTTTAATGTATGCCAGATCAAAACCGATATGTCACGCCCAGACCCATGAAATTGGAGCCCCCGCGGACTCCGTCGAAGAGTCCGAAGACCCCCGAGCGATGATGGATGCGCGCCGACAGGCGCCAGCGGGGAACCCGCGGCAGGCCGAGAGTTTTCGCCACCGGCCGTCGCCCAAGCTACTCTTTCTTCCGCTCCGCCATTACCTCGCCGGACGCATATTTTCCGCGCATCTCGTCGGCGATCGTTCCCTCCCACAGGGGCGTCCCGTCGAGATAGGCCACCCGGCCGATGCGGTGGGAGGCGATGGGAGTGGTCAGGACAATGAAGCCGATGGTGGCCAGGGCGCGGCCGCTCACATCCATCTCACCGAAATGAACTGCCAGGCCGAGCAGCAGCAGACCGATGCCGAGAGTGGAGGCCTTGGCGTTGCAGGACATGCGCAGGAAGATGTCAGGCATGCGCACCAGGCCGATCGCCGCAACCAGAATGAAGGCGGCGCCGAAAACCAGCAGGGCGGCAACGACGATCTCGCTCATACCCCCCCCCGGCGCTCGATGTAATCGGCAAAGGCGATGACACTGACAAAGGCGATCACCGCCCAGATACTGGCCGCGTCGAGCAGCACAGCCTGTTCGGTGACGATGGCGGTAACCACGATGATCCCCACCGAGGCGGCGGCGATCAGGTCGAAGGCGACGATCCGGTCCGCCGTGGTCGGGCCGCGCAGCAGGCGGATGAAAGCCAGGACCAGCGCTCCGGTCAGCATAGGGAAAACCAGGTAGTGAACCGTCGCCTGCAGGATCATCGCAACACCTCCCGGACCCGCCGTTCGAGGCGGTCCTTGATGTATTTTTTGAACGCTGCCACGTCGTGGACGTACACGGCGTGGATGTAGAGCACTTTCCGGTCGCTCGAAACGTCCAGGCTCAGAGTCCCGGGCGTCAGGGTAATCAGGTTGGCGAGGGTGGTGATTTCGAGATCGGTCTTGACGTCCAGGGGGATCGCCAGGATGGCGGGACGCATCCGGTGCCTTGGGGTCAAAATATCCCAGGTGATCCGCAGGCTCGCCCAGATCAGTTCCCGGAGAAAGAAAAGGCTGAAAGCGAACCAGCGGCGCCCCTTGCGGACATAATGGATCAGGGGAACCCCCTCCCCTACCGGATGGGCCACCCATAGTGCCAGGGAGCTGAGCAGCAGGCCGAGGATGAAGTTTCCACCGGAAAAATCGCCGGTCAACGTCATCCAGACGAGCGGCAGAAAAATGATTCCCCAGAACCGGTTCATTTCTTTCCTCCGAGAACGGCGTGGATGTAAATATCCGGGTCGAGCAGCTGCTGGGCGGCCTGCAGGGAGATCTCGAAGACCGGTTGAGCCAGCAGACCGATGATGACCGTGAGCAGGGTCAGGGCGGTCATCGGCAGGTAGAGCGAAAGCCGTGCCGCGAGAGGGAGCCGGACTTCTTCCGTCGTCGCATTGCCTCCGGCCGCCTCCGGCGGGCCGCCCCAGAAGGCCTTCCCCCAGATCTTGGTCATGGAGAAAAGCGTGAGCAGGCCGACTCCCAGGGCTGTGGCGGCGATGAGATAGCTGCCGGTCTCCAGGCCGGCCCGGACCAGGAGCAGCTTGGCCCAGAATCCCGACAGAGGGGGGAGGCCGGCTAGGGAGAGGGCCGGGACCAGAAAGAGAAATGCCAGGGTGGGGGCTCGCTGGTAGAGGCCGCCGAGACGGCTCAGTTCGAGGGTCCCGCGCAGTTTCAGGACCACCCCGCTGACAAGGAAGAGGTTGGTTTTGACGATGATGTGATGAATGATGTAGAAGATCGAGCCGGCCAGAGCGAGGGGGGCGAAGAGCGCCAGACCCATGACCATGTAGCCGACCTGGCTGATGATGTGAAAGGAAAGGATGCGACGGAATTCGTTCTGGGCGATGGCCCCGAGCACTCCGGTCACCATGGTCAGGCCGGAAATGACCAGGATCAGGCCATGGGTGTAGCCGACATCCTGGATAAACAGCAGGGTGAAAACCCGTATCAGGGAATAGACCCCCACCTTGGTCAGCAGGCCGGCGAAAATGGCGGAAACCGCCACGGGCGGGGTGTGATAGGACGCCGGCAACCAGAAGAAGAAGGGAAAAAGGGCCGCCTTGATGCCGAAGGCCGCCAGAAAGAGCATGGCCAGGGTCGAGACGAGCCCCGGCCGGCCGACCTCGCCAAGCTGCCGGGCAACGTCGGCCATGTTCAACGTACCAACCATGCCGTAGAGGAGACCGAGCGCCGAGAGGAAGAAGGTCGAGGCCAGCAGGTTGAGCGTGACGTATTTGACCGCCCCTTCCAGTTGACCGCGTTCTCCCCCCAGCGAAAGCAGGACAAAAGAGGCCATCAGCATCACTTCGAACCAGACGTAGAGGTTGAACAGGTCGCCGGTCAGAAAGCAGCCGCACACGCCCACCAGCAGGATATGGAGGAAGGGGTAGTAACCGAAGGCTTCGCGGCGGATGTCGATGGTGGCCAGCGAATAAACAACTACCGCCAGACCTATTACGGCGGCCAGCACGGTCATGATGGCGCTGAAGAGGTCGGCAACCAGGGTGATGCCGAAGGGGGCGGGCCAGTTGCCCAGTTGGAGGACGAGCATCCCCTCTCGGCGCACGGCCGCCAGCAGGGCCAAGGCGCTGCCCAGCAGGGCGGCTGCGCCGACGGTGGCGATGGCCCGCTGGACGGCGCCGAAGCGCCAGAGCAGCAGGCAGACAGCGGCCGTCGTCACCGGCAGGACGATGGGAAGAACCAGAAGCAGCTGCATCAATCGGTTGACCTCATATCGTCCAGGTTGTCCACGCCCAGGGTCTCGGCGGCGCGTCGAAGGAGCACGAGGGTGAAGGCCAGGACACCGAACGCGATGACGATAGCCGTCAGAATGAGAGCCTGGGGCAGGGGATCGGCGAAAGAGCCAGCCGGACGGACCGCCCCGGCCTCGACAAGTGGCGCGCGTCCCGGGGTCAGCCCGGCGGCGACGAAGATCAGCAGGTTCACGGCATTGGTCAGCAGCCCGAGGCCGATGGCCAGCTTGACCGGACTCGGTCGAAGCAGCATGAAGATGCCGGCGGCGTAGAGGCCGCCGATAACGATCGCCATCAGCAATTCCATTATTCTCGCTCCGCCATGGTTAGAATCATGGCCAGGGTCGCCCCCAGCACCACCAGGTAGATACCCGCATCGAAGAAGAGAGGTGTCCCCAGTTTGAACTCCCCCACTTTTCCCAGATCCAGGGCGCCCCACTGCCCGGTCATTAAGGGGTCGCCGGCCAGCAGCGACAGGGAACCGCTCCCCAGCGCCAGCAGCAGCCCGCCGCCGACCAGGCTGCGCGGATCGACCCGCAGCAGCAAAAGGGCCTCCCGGGCGTCAAAGGCGAAGGCATAGAGGCTGAAGGCGGCGGCGGCGACCAGGCCGCCGACAAAGCCGCCGCCGGGAAGATGGTGCCCGCGCAGAAGCAGAAAGGCCGAAAAGAGGAGCATCATCGGCATCAGAAACCGGGTCGCGGTTCTGAGGATGAGCGATTTCATCACTTGCCCCCTTTCCTGGCGCCGAGTTTCAACAGGGCAAAGACCCCGGCGCCCGCCAGCGCCAGCACGGTGATCTCTCCGAGGGTGTCCATGGCGCGAAAATCTACCAGAATGACGTTGACGATGTTGCGCCCGTGAGCGGCCGGCAGACTCTGCTCGGCGAAATACTCTGCAAGGCGAGAGCCCCTGTGCTCGGTCAGAGCCACCAGCGCCAGCACGGTCATCAGACCACCGGCAGCCAGGGCCACCACGGCATCGAGGCGGAGGCTCCAGCCGTGGGAAATCCGGCTGAACAGGGGCAGCCGGTGGATCACCAGGACGAACAGCAGCACCGTCATCGTCTCGATGGTGAGCTGGGTAATGGCCAGGTCCGGGGCGCCGAACTGGACGAAGATCAGCGCCACCCCATAGCCGACCGCCCCCATGGCGACGATGGATGCGAGGCGGGAGCCGACCCGAACCGTCACCCAGGCGGCGGCCAGAATCAGCGCCATGATTGCCAGGTAGCGGGGACGTAACGGGATGAGCCCAAATTCGAGGTGGATGCCGGCGCGGGTAAACAAGGTGAAACCGACCAGTGCCACCGTGGAGGCCACAGTCACCAGCAGGTAGATGCGCAGCCGGCCGTTCTGCAGGATTCGGGTCTGCCCGCGGGCCAGGATGTCCAGCCCCGCCAGCGCCCCTTCATACCCCCGGGCCGGCCCCCAGGCCGCCACACTGGCCCAGCGCCGGACAAACTGGCGACAGGGATCGTGACGCCAGGCCAGGACGCCTCCGCCGGCCAGGGTGACGGCGCTGAGCAGGAGGACCCAGCTGAAGCCGTGCCACAGATGAAGTTCGAAGCGCACCGGCGCCCCGAGGACCGCCCCCGCCGCCGGTACGAGGAGCGGCAGATCGGCCAGTCCCGGAAAAATCGCAAAAAGGAGGCCCAGGGCGGCCAGCAGGGCGGGGCCGAGCCAGAGGCTGAGCGGAACGCCATGCGGCTCTTCCAGGGTGTCGGCAGGACGGCCGAAGAAGGGTCGACAGGCGACCACGGTCGCTGCCGCCACAATCAGCAGACTGGTCAGGATCGCCATCGCGCTGCTCGCCAGGATCGCCCGGGGCGCCGTCAGCACCACTTCATAGAAATGCTCCTTGGCGATGAAGCCGAGCAAGGGAGGGGCGCCGGCCATCGATATGGCCGCCATCACGGCGACCGTGCCAAGCAGCGGCATTCGGGGAAACAGCCCCCCGAGAACTGTTACGTCCCGGCTGCCGGTGGCATGGTCCAGGGCTCCGGCGACCATAAATAGCGAACCCTTGTAGAGGGCATGCGCCAGCAGGTAGACCAGGGCGGCCTCGGTGGCGAAGGGGAGATCGAGGCCGATCAGAAAGACCAGGGTCCCCAGGGAGCTGACGGTGGAGTAGGCGAGAATGCGTTTGAGGTCGCTCTGCAGAAAGGCCAGCCAGGCGCCCAGCAACATGGTCGTGCCGCCCGCCAGTTCCAGCAGGCCGTGCCAGGCGGCCGTCCCCCCGAGCACCGGACTGAGGCGGAAGAGGAGATAGACCCCCGCCTTGACCATGGTCACCGAATGAAGGTACGCGCTCACCGGCGTCGGCGCCGCCATGGCCGAGGGGAGCCAGAAGTGGAAGGGGAACTGGGCGCTCTTGGTAAAGGCGCCCGCCAGGATCAGCAACAGGATCGGAAGGTAGAGCGTGTGGCTGCGCACGCCGTTGCCGGCCGTCAGCAGGGTGGACAATTCGAAGCTGCCGGCGACGAGGCCGAGCAGGAGAAAGCCGGCCAGCATGGCCAGCCCGCCCAGTCCGGTCACCAGCAAGGCCTGCAGGGCCGCCGAGCGGCCGGACTCCTGCCGGTCGTCGAATCCGATGAGGAAAAAGGAGGTGATGCCGGTCAGCTCCCAGAAGAGGAAAAGGGTGATGAGGTTGCCGGACAGCACCAGGCCGAGCATGGCCCCCATGAATGCGAACAGGTAACCGAAGAAACGTCCCAGACGGGCGTCCTTCTCCATGTACGCTCCGGAATAGATCATGATGACCGTTCCGACGCCGGTGATCAGGAGGGCGAACAAGAGACTCAGTCCGTCCAGATAGAAGGAAAGATTGACTTCCAGAGCCGGAATCCAGGGATAACTTTCCATTATGCTCTGCCCGCCGGAGACATGACCGAGCTTCCCGAGGAAATAGCCCGTCAGCCCCAGGGGGATGATGGCGCAAATCCATCCTGCGAGATGGGGGCGGAGGCGCCCCAGCAGGGGCGCCACCAGTATTGCGATGAGAATGGAGGAGAGGGCTGGGAGCATGTCGCGGTTTCCGGGGAGCCGGTAAAAACAGCTGAAAATGGACTTTTTGTGAGCGCCTAATATCAAAGGTTATCGGGTATGGATGAAAAATCCATATTCCAACGCCTCTTTTGTGCAGCTCTTTCTTGATTTCTCGGCACTCGAATGGCAAACTTCCTAACATGCCATTAAGATTAGATGAATTCACCTACAAGCTTGCCATTCTGCTGCGCCCTTTCGAAGATTTCTTCAAGCGCCAGGCTTCGGGAGGCATCGTCCTGCTGGGGGCTACCGTCCTCGCGATGGTGCTCGCCAATTCCCCGGCCCGGGATTTCTATCATCATTTCTGGGAAATCAAGCTGGGTATCGGATTCAACGAATTCGGCCTGACCCAATCGCTGCACCACTGGATCAACGACGGGCTCATGGCTGTGTTCTTCTTTGTCGTGGGACTGGAGATCAAGCGCGAGTTCCTCGCCGGAGAGCTGGCCAGCCTGCGAAGCGCGACCCTTCCCATCGCCGCCGCTCTCGGAGGGATGGTCGTGCCCGCCGTGATTTATCTCATGATCAACTCCCAAGGCCAGGAGACGAGCGGGTGGGGGATCCCCATGGCCACCGACATCGCCTTCGCCCTTGGGGTCATCGCCCTTCTTGGGAAGCTGATTCCGCGCTCTCTGGCTATTTACCTTACGGCCCTCGCCATCGTGGATGACCTGGGCGCCGTTCTGGTCATCGCCCTTTTCTACACGGGGGATGTCTCCGAAATTGCCCTGGTCCTGGCGGCGATTTTCATGATCGTGCTGATGATCGGAAACAGCCTCGGGATCCAGAGCCCGAACTTCTATGCCCTGGTGGGGTTCTGCCTCTGGGTGGCGATGCTCAAGTCAGGGATTCATGCCTCCGTGGCCGGGGTTCTCATCGGCGCCACCATTCCGGTGATCCCCCGTGTAAATAAGGAGGATTTTCTGCACAAGACACAGGAACTCCTGGACCGCTATCAGGAGATCGAAGGAGAGGAGGGACCATTCCAGAAGGAAGAGCGTATGGGCGCCCTGTTGGCCCTGGAGCATGTCTGCCACGACGCCATCAGCCCCCTGCAGCGCATGGAGCACGAAATGCACAACTGGGTCATCTACGGCGTCATGCCGATTTTCGCCCTGGCCAATGCCGGGGTGACGATCGGTTTAACAGACCTGGCGACCTCCCTGACCCACCCTGTCACTCTGGGAGTCGCCTTGGGGCTGCTGCTTGGCAAACCGGCAGGGATCTTCATCTTCTCCTGGATCGCCGTGCGTCTGGGAATCTGCGACCTGCCGTCCGGAGTCCGCTGGCCGCAGATCCTGGGCGCCGGCATCCTGGCGGGGATCGGATTCACCATGTCCCTGTTCATCACCAATCTCGCCTTCCGTCCGACCGAACTGATCACCGACGCCAAGGTGGGCATCTTCGCCGCCTCCCTGCTCGCCGGGGTGGTCGGCTATCTGCTCCTCTCCCGCACCGGGCAACGCTCCACCTGACGGCTCCAGATCCTCTCCCGTGCCCGTGACGCGCCCTTTCTACGCCCTTTTCTCTTGAATACATCGGTCCTTTTTGTTAATTTACATGACTTGACTTTTTGCCACCCCAGAGGTTTTCCGGGAGGACCGATATGGATTATAAAGAGACCCTCAACCTGCCCGTCACCGACTTTCCCATGCGGGGAAACCTGCCTCAGCGCGAGCCCGAAATCCTGCAGCGGTGGGAGAATGACGGCCTCCACCGGAAGATCGAGGAAGCGGGCCAGGGCCGTCCTTCCTTCATCCTCCATGACGGACCTCCCTACGCCAACGGTCATACGCATATCGGCCACGCCCTCAACAAGATCCTCAAGGACATCGTCATCAAGAGCAGGCGGATGCAGGGCTTCTACGCCCCCTACGTGCCGGGATGGGACTGCCACGGATTGCCCATCGAACTGATGGTGGACAAAAAGCTGGGGAATAAGAAGCGGGAGATGAGCAAGGCCGAGGTGCGCCGCGAGTGCCGCTCCTACGCCAGGGAATGGGTGGATATCCAGAGCACCGAGTTCCAGCGCCTGGGAGTGCTCGGGGAGTGGGACAATCCCTATCTGACCATGACTCACGACTACGAGGCGGCCACCGCCCGGGAGCTGGCCCGGTTCGCCGAGCGCGGCAGCCTGTTCAAGGGGAAGAAGCCGGTTCACTGGTGTTCCTCCTGCGTCACCGCCCTGGCCGAGGCCGAAGTCGAGTACGCTGATCACACCTCTCCCTCGATCTACGTGAAGTTCCCCTACCGGGGTGAACTGCCGGCTGAACTCTCCGCCCTGGCGGGCAGGGACATCTTCTTCGTCATCTGGACCACGACTCCCTGGACCATCCCCGCCAACCTCGGCATCTGCCTTAACCCGGAACTCCCCTACGTGGCGGTCGAAACCGGCGGAGAGGTCCTGGTCGTGGCCGAGGGGCTCCACGAGCAGGTCCTGCGCGAGACCGGCATTGAGGACTTCCGGGTCCTGGCCACCTTTGACGCTCCCATCTTCGAGGGGAAGAACTGCCGTCATCCCCTCTACGAGCGCGACTCCCTGATCATGCTCGGCGACCACGTCACCCTTGAGGCCGGCACCGGCTGCGTTCACACCGCCCCAGGCCACGGACAGGACGACTACCAGGTCGGTCTGAAGTACGGACTGGAGATCTACAACCCGGTGGATGACTACGGCCGCTACCGGGAGGATCTGGAGCTATTCGGGGGGATGAAGATCACCGACGCCAACGCGGCGGTGAACGAGAAACTGGCCGAGGTCGGAGCCCTGCTGAAGGAGGGGAGGGTTTCCCACAGTTATCCGCACTGCTGGCGCTGCAAGAAGCCGATCATCTTCCGCGCCACCGAGCAGTGGTTCATCTCCATGGCCGCAGGCGATCTGCGGCAGAAGTCGCTGGAGGCGATCAACGACGTCCAGTGGATCCCCCGCTGGGGTCGCGAACGCATCTACGGCATGATCGAGAATCGCCCCGACTGGTGCATCAGCCGCCAGCGCAGCTGGGGAGTGCCGATCACCGTCTTCTACTGCGAGAAGTGCGGCGAGGCTCTGGCCGACGGCAAAACCATGCACCATGTCGCCGATCTCTTCGAGGAGGGAGGGAGCGACATCTGGTTCGAGAAAGAGCCCTCCGAACTTCTGCCGGAAGGCACCGCCTGCGCCGCCTGCGGCCATTCCGGATTCACCCGTGAGACCGACATCCTCGACGTCTGGTTCGATTCGGGGGTCTCCCATGCCGCCGTCCTCGAGCAGCGCGCGAACCTGAGCTCTCCCGCCGACCTCTACCTGGAAGGGTCGGACCAGCACCGCGGCTGGTTCCATTCGAGCCTGCTGGCCGCCGTCGGCACCCGGGGGGTCGCCCCCTACCGGGCGGTGCTGACCCACGGCTTCGTCGTCGACGGGGCCGGCAAGAAGATGTCCAAGTCGACGGGGAACGTCATCGCCCCCGAGGAAGTCATCAAGAAATTCGGCGCCGAGATCCTGCGCCTGTGGGTGGCGGCCCAGGATTACCGCGACGACATCCGGATCAGTCCGGAGATCCTCCAGCGCCTCTCCGACGCCTACCGGCGCATCCGCAACACGGCCCGCTACATCCTCGGCAACCTGCACGGCTTCGATCCCGCCGCCGACGGCGTTCCCGACGGTGATCTGCTGGAAATCGACCGCTGGGCCCTCTCCCGCCTGGAGGGGCTGGTCAACCGCGTGGAGCGCTCTTACGAGGAATACGAATTCCACGTCCTCTACCATGCGGTGCACAACTTCTGCAGCGTCGACATGAGCGCCTTTTATCTAGACGTACTCAAGGACCGACTCTACATTTCTCCCGGCAAGAGCCTGGCCCGGCGCAGCGCCCAGACCGCCATGTACCGCATCCTCGATGCCCTGACCCGACTGGTCGCACCGGTCCTCTCCTTCACCGCCGACGAGATCTGGGCGGAACTCCCCGGCGAACGGGAGGAGAGCGTTCATCTGGCCGCCTTCCCGCGGTTCGACTCGAGCCTGCTTGATGCCGGGCTCGAGGCGCGCTACGAGCGCCTGCTGTCGGTGCGCACCGACGTCACCAAGGCCCTCGAACTCGCCAGAAACGAGAAGAAGATCGGACACTCCCTCGACGCGCGTGTCCTGGTCGAAGCGCCGGAAGGGGAGTGGCGGGAGCTGCTTCAGGCCCATGAGAATGAACTGGCCACCCTCTTCATCGTTTCCCAGGCTCAGCTCACGGAAGGCCTTTCCGAGGCCGTCGCCGGTGAAGAGGTCCCGGGGCTCAAGGTGCGGGTGGAAAAGGCCCTCGGCGAGAAGTGCGAGCGCTGCTGGAATTACGCCACCACCATAGGACAGAGCGACGAACATCCGACCGTCTGCCACCGTTGCCGCGAGGCACTGGCTTAAAAGTCTGGAGATCCCGTGCCCTCTCGTTTCCGCCTGCTGTTGATCATCTCCGCCGTGGTCCTGGTCCTCGATCAGGCGACGAAGCTGTACATCGACAGCCGATTCGCCCTGCACCAGTCGCTGACGGTGGTGGAGAATTTCTTCCACATCACCTACGTTCGCAACAAGGGAGCGGCATTCGGCATTTTCGCCGACAGTGCGGTTCGGATACCTTTCTTCATTACTGTTTCGATTGTAGCCGCCATCGGAATTGTCTGGTATCTGCACCGGCTGAATGAGCAACAGAGGCTGCTGCATGTCGCCCTGTCCCTCATTTTCGCAGGGGCGGTGGGCAATCTCATCGATCGGATAAGGCTCGGTGAAGTCATCGACTTTATCGACGTCCATTGGTACCAATACCACTGGCCGGCCTTCAATATCGCCGATTCGGCCATCACCGTGGGGGTCGGCATCCTGCTGCTGGATCTCTGGCGGGAGGAACGGAAGAAAAAAGCCGTCTGACCTCAGAGCGAAACGGGTGGTCATGAATTGTCCCTGGATACCGTATAGAAGGTCAAGCATTCGGAATGACGGCGTTGCCTCTCATCGAAGACAAACTGTATCGCAGGATCAAGAAGCTGACCGGCAAGGCCATCGGCGATTTCAACCTCATCGAGGAAGGAGACCGGATCGCCGTCGGGGTTTCGGGAGGCAAGGACTCCTACTCCCTGCTTCACATCCTGGAGAGCCTTCGCCGACGGGCGCCGGTGAAATACGATCTGGTGGCGGTCAACGTCGATTCGGGCTATCCCGGCTTTCGCAAGGAGATTCTCGAGGACCATCTGAAGGAGCATGGTTTCGCCTACCGGATGGAGTCGACCGACTGTTACCGGATCATCGAGGAAAAACGCCGCCCCGGAACTTCCTATTGCTCCTTCTGCGCCCGTCTGCGTCGCGGTGTGCTCTATACGGTTGCCAGGGAACTCGGATGCAACAAGATCGCCTTGGGACACCATCTCGACGATTTTATCGAGACGCTGCTTCTCAACCAGTTCTACGGGGGAACCCTGGCGGCGATGAGCCCGAAGCTGCTGGCCGATAACGGGGAGCAGACGGTGATCCGGCCCTTCGTCTATGTGGAGGAGCAGGATATCATGGCCTTCACCCGGGCTAACGCCTTTCCGGTGATATGCTGCGCCTGTCCGGTCTGTGGAGTGGTGGATCAAAAACGCAAGCGGATGAAAAGACTGATCCGTGAGCTTGCCGGGGAAAACTCCCATCTCAAGCGAAGCATGATCGGCGCTCTGGGGAACGTCCATCCTCGGCATCTGATGGATAAAAACCTCAAGACGTTCTGAATGGCCAACCGGCGAGGGATATGAGCTAATGGATGTCGTTATGGATTTTCACGGACCCCATGCGGGTCCTGATCTGATTTCCACATGCTGATAGGCACTCTTCCCAAACCGTCGGAAAATCGCCTTTGTCTTTTCGTCCGCAATGAATCGTTTCGCCTGGTTCTGGCAGGGCTCCTCGGAGAGTGGCGTTATTCGGTTCAGAAGAATCCGGCTGCCGCGGATCTTCTTCTCGCCGAAGATGGTTCCCCGGTTCCCGAGGATGGGGCTCCTGTGCTGTGGCTTACCCGCACCCGCTGTGAAGAGCAGGACCGTCTGGGCCTTCCATTTTCCCTGGAGGAGCTGTGGACCGAGCTCGAAAGGCGTTTTTACAAGCCTGCCAGAAGCCGCATCCGGATCAGACTTGCGCTTCCGGCAACACTGGAAGTCAGGAATGAGACGGTTGAAATCAGCATCACCAGTTTGTCTGATCTGGGAGGGCGGTTCGATTTGGATCGGGAACTGGCTCCCGGCGAGGAACTGGTTCTGGGCCTGACCATCGCCCGGCGCCGGTTGAAACTGTCTGCCCGGGTGATCTATGTGGTCCCCTTGGGAGATCTCGATCGGTCAGGGAAAGCTCAGATAGGGGTGATTTTCGATTACCGTGCCAGGAGCCTGCGGAAGGTTCTGCATGACTTCGTCATCCAAACCTACCTCGAAAGGGTGCGGGCAGGAATGGACGCCCCTGTCTTCATGGAAGGTTTGTCCCATTTCGATGTGCCGCCGGCGATCCTGAAAGAGATCGGATTCCCAAAGCCTTGCCTTTAACGATTTTCGGAGATGACGCTCTCGGGCGCCTGATCCGGACCGAGAAATCTCTCGAAAATTTCCCTGATCTTTCCAGTGACCTGCCGATAATCCTCCAGCAGCACCTTGTCCGGGCTCAGCGGCCGATCGGCGTAGCCGAGCCTCCGGGCGAGTTTGACGAGATAGGCGCGCTCCCCCGAAAGCTCGTTGATGGACTGGTCATGGATCAGCCGCAATTTGTTTTCCAGCCGCCGGAGGAATTTGTAGCCTCCGGCCAAGGATTCATGGTCGGTCTCCGTCAGCAGTCCTTCATCCAGCAAAGCCTGCAGGATGCCGAGGGTGTTGGTCTGCCGCAGGCTCGGACGATCTTGGCCATGACGCAGTTGGAGGTACTGCGCCAGGAATTCCACATCGACCATTCCGCCGCGCCCCGTCTTGATGTTCAGGTGGTCCGCACCCTCGCGGGCGATTTCCGTCTCCATCCGGCCGCGCAGGCGGTAAATCTCCTCCTTGAGGTCACCGGCCAGCGGCCGCTCGAAAACCAGCTGTCCTATCAGTTCCTCGATGCGCCCTGCAAAGGCGGGCGAACCAACGACGACGCGGGCTTTGGTGAGGGCCTGCCGTTCCCAGAGCTGGGCCGATGAGCGATGATAACGCTCAAAGGCCGGCAGGCTGGTGACCAGTGGGCCCTGATTGCCCGAGGGCCGAAGGCGGGTGTCGATCTGGTAGACATATCCTTCCCGGGTTATCAGGGTCAGCACCGAAATGACCCTCTGGGCCAGACGGGAGAAGTACTCCGGGTTGGACAACTCCCGGAACCGTTCCTTGTCGGTTCCCGCGACCGGGCGGGTTTCCCCCTCGCCCTCGTAAACGAAGATGATGTCCAGGTCGGAGTGGTAATTCAGTTCCACGCCTCCGAGCTTTCCCATGCCGACGATGGCGAAGGCGGCCTCGTGTTCCGCCCCTTTCTCGTCCCTGCAGAAGGGGAGCCCGAAGCGGGGAAGCAATTCGTCCCTGGCGATTTTCAGCGACTTCTCGAGGCAGGCATCGGCGAGGGTGGAGAGCTGGGTCGCTCCCTGACCCTGGGGCATGTGGCCATGGATATCTCCCATGGCGATGCGCAAAAACTCCTCGTTGCGGAACCTGCGCAGAATATCCAGCTTATCCTCGTAATCCGCAGCCGATTGCATCAGCTGTTCCAGGTCCCGCTGCATGGCGTTGCGCTCCTTGAAGGAGACGGCATAGGAGCGTGATACCAGGGAATCGAGGATTTCGGGGTGCTGGATGAAGATGCGCGACAGGAACTGGCTGGTGCCGAAGAGGGTAACGAGAACTTTGATGATCTCCTTGTTCTCTGCCAGCAGGGCGTAAAAGGTAGCCCGGGCCTTCAGTACTTCGAGGAAGCGCTCCAGGTTGAGCAGGGCCATGTCCGGTTCGGGAGAGTCGATGACCTCCTGCATCAGCAGCGGCGCAATACGCTCGAACAACCGTCGGCCCCGCTCGGTGAGATGGGCACGCGGCTGGCCGTCCCTGAGCATCAGCAGGATCTCATAGGCGGCATCGGGGTTTTTGAACCCTTTTTCCTCCAGCAGGTCCTTGACCAGGTCGGAATCAGCGGACGGATCGAAAAGAAAGGCGACCTCCGGGCGAACCTCCTCCCGGATCTCCTCCTCGCTTGTATAGAAAAGGTCCCGATAGATATTCTCCACTCCGCGGCGGTGCCGTTCCAGGGTCCGGCCAAAGGTCTCCGCGTCGGGGAATCCGCAGCGTCGGGCCAGGGCCAGCATTTCGTCGGGCCGGACAGGCAGGTTGTGGGTCTGCCGCTCCTGTACCACCTGGATGCGGTGCTCCACCGTGCGCAGAAAGATGTAGGCCTCGCGCAGGGTGTCATGCTCCTGCTGCCGGATCAATCCCTCCCGGCACAGCCGTTCCAGGGCCGCCAGGGAATTCTTCTCCCGGAGGGCGGGATTCTTTCCGGCATAGATCAACTGAAGCGCCTGGATGAAAAATTCGATCTCCCTGATGCCGCCGCGGCCCAGCTTGAGGTTGAGTTCCCCTTCGCGCTCCCGCGTCAGGCTGCGGTCGATCTTCTGCTTCATCACCTTGATGTCCTCGACCATCCCGTAATCGAGGAAGCGGCGGTAGACGAAAGGCTCCAGATTCTTGAGCAGTCGCTCGCCGAGAGGAATATCGCCGGCCACGGGCCGGGCCTTGATCATTGCAGCCCTCTCCCAGCTCTGCCCCCAGCTCTCGTAGTAGATTTCCGCGCTGCGCAGGGAATTGGCCATCTCGCCGCTGTTCCCCTCGGGGCGCAGCCGCAGGTCGACCCGAAAGACGAATCCGTCCTCCGTCGCCTGTCCGACGGCTCTGGTGATCATCTCTCCCAGCTTGCAGAAATACTGATGCAGATGGAGGCGATTCCTGGTTTCACCCAGGGGGCCGGGGATGCCTGCCGTCATCCCCTTTTCAGAGGAATAGAAATAGATGAGATCGATGTCGGAGGAAAAGTTCAGTTCGCGGCCGCCGAACTTGCCCATGCCGAAGATGGTGAATTCGGCCTCGGCGGCAAGCTGATCCGCTGCCGAAGCGAGAAGGGGGGCGCCGTACTCGGAGCGCAGCAGAGTGTCGCAGATCTCGTAAGACCGCTGCAGCGAGGCGGCGGCCAGCGCAGACAACTCGCCGGTGACCTCGGCCAGGTCGGCCACTCCGCACAGGTCGCGGCTCGCGATGCGGAGAATCTCCCGGAACTTGTAGAGACGCAGTTCCCTCTGCAGGACGACAAAGTCGGCATCGGCGGGGATGCGCTCGCGCAGTTCGGCCCTCATCTCCGCTTCATCCTTGCGGCGCTCGATCTCCCCTCCGGGGAAAAGATCCTGGAAGTAGGAGGGTTTCCGGCAGAGAATGCCGGTCAGAAAGGGGGAGGCGCCGAGAATGGTGAGCAATTGGCGGTGTGACGGCCCGTTCCCGAGTACGGAAACCAGTTCTTCTGCCCGAACGACGGCGCTCAGGCGCTCCAGGCTGTTGAGAGCCTGATCGGGGGAAGCGGCGTCGCCGGCGCTCCGGACGATCCCGGCCAGGAGGTTTTCGTCATTCAGGACGCCCTTGAGCAGGCGCAGGTTGGTGGCGCTTTTCTTCGGTTCGGAAAATCCGAGTTCTCGGGCCAGGGCGGTCAGATCCACATCGTTTCCGGCCGCCAGAGCCTGGGCAAGTTTTCGGGTCAGAAGAGCGATATCCATGTCAACCTGAGACCTTGTAGGTCGGGATAAGGCGATTTTTGCCGTTCCCGGCGATTGGGTCCGGGCGGCCACGACCCTGCCGGAAACGCTTCTAAGCGAACGGGTGGTCGAAAACATTCAGCCGATTTATTTGTTTCCCAGCAGTTCTTTCAGACCTTGAAGGTAGTCCCCCTGGACAACTCCCCTTTCGGTGATGATGGCGCTCACCAGCCGGGCCGGGGTCACGTCGAAGGCCGGATTGCGCACCGCGATCCCCTCGGGCGCCATTCTCCGGTCACCGCTGTGGGTGACTTCGCGGGCGTCCCGCTCCTCAATGGGAATGTGGGAGCCGTCGGGGATGGAAAAATCGATGGTGGAGATGGGTGCGGCGACATAGAAGGGGAGGCCGTGTTCTTTGGCCAGCACCGCCACCGTGTAGGTGCCGATCTTGTTGGCCACGTCGCCGTTGGCCGCGATGCGGTCGGCGCCGACGATGACACAGTCGATTTCACCCTTGCTCATCAGATAGCCTGCCATGTTGTCGCAGATCAGGGTGACGGGAATATTGTCCCGGGCCAGCTCCCAGGCGGTCAGGCGCGACCCCTGGAGAAAGGGGCGGGTCTCGTCGGCCAGAACGGCCACCTTTTTTCCCGCCTCCACCGCGGCCCGGATCACCCCCAGGGCCGTGCCGTAGCCCCCGGTGGCCAGCGCACCTGCGTTGCAGTGGGTCAGGACGCGGGCCTCCTGCGGGATGAGAGGTTCGCCGAACCGACCCATGGTCCGGTTGATCCGGTCGTCCTCCTGAGCGATGGCGGCGGCCTCGTCGAGAAGACGCAGCTTCAACTCGTCCAGAGGGAGGTTGCGATTGGCCCGGGCGTACGCCTTCATCCGGTCGAGAGCCCAGAAGAGATTGACGGCGGTCGGACGGGTGGCGGCCAGATGTGCGCAGACCTCTTCGAAGGTTGGCCAAAAAGTCTCGAAATCGTCCGCCGCCACATCCCGGGCGCCGAAGGCCGCTCCGAAGGCCGCCGCCACCCCGATGGCCGGAGCGCCGCGCACGACCATGGAGCGAATGGCTTCCGCCACGCCCCGGTATTCGGTGTATTCCAGCCACAGCTCCTCGGTGGGAAGCCGACGCTGGTCAATCATCTTCAGGATGCCGTTTTCGAACAGGATGGGTCTTATGGACATGATTCCTCCGGAATCGGAACGAGGAGCGAGGTATGAGGGACGCGGATTACAGATTTTCGCGTCCCGCGTCCCGCGTTTCTCATCCCTTTAGTTTCTTCTTCAGCAGTTCATTCACAGCGGCGGGATTCGCCTTGCCCTTGGAGGCTTTCATCACCTGGCCGACGAAGAAGCCGAAGACCTTGTCCTTGCCTCCGCGGTATTCCTCAACCTGCCCGGGGTTGGCGGCGATGACCTCGTCGATGATCGCTTCGATGGCGCCGGTATCGGTAACCTGCTTCAGGCCCTTCTCCTCGATGACGGTGTCGGCATCCCTGCCGCTCTGCCACATTTCGTCAAAAACCGTCTTGGCGATCTTGCCGGAGATGGTGTTGTCGTCGATGCGCCGCAGCATCCCCGCCAGCAGTGTCGGGGTGACCGGGGCGCCGGTGATGGCGATCCCCTCGTCGTTGAGACGGCGCTGGACCTCGCCCATGACCCAGTTGGCGCAGGTTTTACCGTTGCCGTGCAGACCGACGCAGGCGTCGAAGTAGTCGGCCATGGCGCGGTCGGCGCAGAGGACCTCGGCGTCGTAGAGGGGAATGCCGTACTCGCGGACGAAACGCTCGATCTTCGCTTCGGGGAGTTCCGGGAGGCTCTTGCGGACCTCTTCGATCCACTCTCCGGAGACGACCAGGGGGACGAGATCGGGATCGGGGAAATACCGGTAGTCGTGAGCCTCTTCCTTGCCGCGCATGGAGCGGGTCGTGCCGGCGGCGCTGTCGAAGAGGCGTGTCTCCTGGATCACCCGGCCGCCGTCCTCGAGGATCTCCGCCTGCCGCTCGACTTCGTAATCGATGGCCTGCTTGATGAAGCGGAAGGAGTTGATGTTCTTCAGCTCGGCGCGGGTGCCGAATTCCTTCTGTCCCCAGGGGCGGATCGAGACGTTGGCGTCGCAGCGGAAGGAGCCCTGCTCCAGGTTGCCGTCGCAGACGCCGAGGTAGACCACGATCTGGTGCAGCTTCTTCAGGTAGGCGATGGCTTCGTCCGAAGAGCGCATGTCCGGTTCGGAGACGATCTCCAGCAGGGGGGTGCATGCCCGGTTGAGGTCGACGAAGGAGCTGCCTGCGGTTTCGGCCGTTTCTCCGTGGATCAGCTTGCCGGCGTCCTCTTCCATGTGGATCCGGGTGATGCCGATGGTCTTCGGTCCCCCTTCTTCGGTTTCGATCTTCAGGTGGCCGTGCTCGCAGATGGGGAGCTCGTACTGGGAGATCTGATATCCCTTGGGGAGGTCGGGATAGAAGTAGTTCTTGCGGGCGAAGATCGACCGGGGGGCGATGGCGCAGTGGGTGGCCAGGCCGGTCCGGATGGCGAATTCCGCGACTTTCCCGTTGAGCACCGGCAGGGCGCCCGGCAGCCCCAGGCAGACCGGGCAGGTATGGGAATTGGGCGCGGCCCCGAAGGCGGTCGAACAGCCGCAGAAGATCTTGGTCTTCGTGGTCAGCTGGACGTGCACCTCCAGCCCGATGACGACTTCGTATTTCATAAAATCTTGTCCTTGGTCAGTGGTCATTTGTCATTGGTTCAGGATCTTACAAATGACAAATGACAAATGACTAGATTACGGGTTTCCTTTTATGCCACTCCGTCGCCTGCTCGAAAGCGTGACCGGCGCGCAGGATGGTCTCTTCGCCGAAGGGGCTGCCGACGAGCTGCAGGCCGATGGGCAGCCCCGATCCGGAGAAGCCGCAGGGGAGGGAGAGGGCGCAGGTTCCGGCCATGTTGACGGGGATGGTGAAGGTGTCCGAGAGATACATCTGCAACGGGTCGTCCACCTTTTCCCCTAGGCGGAAGGCCGGAGTCGGGGCCACCGGAGTGAGAATGACGTCGACTTTGGAGAAGGCGTCGAGGAAATCCCGGCGGATCAGGGTCCGCACCTTCTGCGCCTTGAGGTAATAGGCATCGTAGTAGCCCGAGGAGAGGGCGTAGGTGCCGAGCATGATGCGGCGCTTGACCTCGGCTCCGAAACCGGCGGCGCGGCTCTTCATGTACATGTCGATGAGCCCCTTTCCTTCGTCGACCCGCAGCCCGTAGCGCACTCCGTCATAGCGGGCCAGGTTGCTGGAGGCCTCGGCGGTGGCGATGAGGTAGTAGCAGGCTACCGCGTAGTCGGTGTGGGGGAGAGAGACCTCGACGATCTCGGCGCCGAGCCCGCGGTACGTCTCGATAGCCCGTTCCACGGCCGCCTTGACATCGGGATCGAGGCCCTCGATGAAATACTCCCTGGGGAGGCCGATCTTCAGTCCCTTGACGCCTGCACCGAGGGTGGCGAGGTAATCGGGGACCGGTATGTCGACGGAGGTTGAATCGGCCGGATCGTGACCGGCCACGGCTCCGAGCAGGATCGCGCAATCCTCCACGTCCCGGGTCAGCGGACCGACCTGGTCGAGGGAGGAGGCGTAGGCGATCACCCCGTACCGGGAAACACGGCCGTAAGTCGGCTTGAGACCCACCACCCCGCAATGGGAGGCCGGCTGGCGGATGGAGCCGCCGGTGTCGGTCCCCAGGGTGGCGGCCGACTGGCGGGCCGCCACGCAGGCGGCGCTGCCGCCGGAGGAGCCGCCGGGAACCGTCTCCAGATCCCAGGGGTTTTTTACCGGGCCGAAGGCGCTGTTCTCGTTGGAACTTCCCATGGCGAACTCATCCATGTTCAGCTTGCCGAGGATCACCGCCCCCTGTTTCTTTAATTTGGCTACCACGGTGGCGTCGTAAGGGGATATGTAATCGGACAGGATCTTCGAGGCGCAGGTGGTGCGGATCCCCTCGGTATTGAAGATATCCTTCAGCGCAACGGGGATGCCGGTCAGAATGTCGGCCTCGCCCCTTGCCATGCGCTTGTCCGCCTCAACCGCCTGCGCCAGCGCCGACTCTCCGCAGACGGTGATAAAGGCGTTCACCTTCTGGTCGGTGGCCTCTATCCGGTCGAGAAAAGCCCGGGTCAGCCCGATTGAAGTCAACTCCCCGGCGACGAGCCTGCGGCGCATCTCATGTATGGTCAGTTCGGTCAATTCCACGTTCAAGTCCTTTTACATTGTTTATTCGATAACCTTGGGCACCTTGAAAGCGCCTTCGGCGGCGGCCGGGGCGTTCCGCAGCGCTTTTTCGATGCCGATAGGGGGTTTCACCTCATCCTCGCGAAAGGCATTCTCCATCGGAACGGCATGAGCGGTGGGGATGATGCCTTCGGTGTTCAATTCGTTCAACTGCTCGACATAGCCGAGGATGGCGTCCATCTGCCCGGTCAGCCTGTCCAGTTCGCCATCCTGGAGGGCGAGGCGGGCCAGACGGGCGACATGCTCCACTTCGGCGCGGGTTATCTTCATTGCGGAAACCTCCAGATGGGAAATTAAGGGGTTTTACAGAGGCGCAAATTACCATAAAAAAGGCTCTGCTTTCAAGCTTTTAAACCTTCTCTCCTTCCCGGAGCGATTGCATTTGACAGGCGGCATGGTTAAAATTAAGCAGATGGTCGAGGGGCGTACTTCATATGACAGACGGGAGACAGAGATGAAGAGAACAGTGATTCTTATGGTAATTGCAGCCCTGACCCTGGCGGGCTGCGCGCAACCGGCAACCAGGACCCAGAAAGGGGCGGCAGTCGGAACCGGCGTCGGAGCGGCCACGGGAGCGGTGGCCGGACAGGTGATAGGCGGGGATACCAAGGGGACGCTGATCGGCGCGGCCATCGGGGCCGCGGTCGGAGGTGTCGCCGGCGGAGCCATGGGACGGATGATGGATAATCAGGAGGCGGCCTTCAGGCAGGAGCTGGCGGGGGTGGAAGGGGCCAATGTGCAGCGCAACGCCAACACTCTGGCTCTGACCTTCAAGGCGGATACCCTGTTCGACGTTGATTCGTCGGCCGTCAAGCCCGGCTTCTACGATGAGCTCACCCGGGTCTCCAGGGTGCTGAACCAGTATCCCCAGACCAACATCATTATCGCCGGTCATACGGACAGCACCGGTTCGGAGACGTACAACCAGCAGCTCTCGGACCGGCGGGCGGCCAATGTCAAGAACGCCCTGGTCGGCCAGGGGGTCAACGCGGCGCGGATGACCGCCATCGGATACGGGGAAACCAGCCCCATCGCCGATAACAGCACTGATTATGGTCGGCAGTTGAACCGGCGCGTGGAAATCACCATCGCGCCGCAGTAAACAAGCAAGATGGCTTAGCCATCCTCTGAGTTTTTGCGAGCGCATCAAACAAGCAAACTGAAAAACGACGCGGTCCGGCTTTATTCCCGTAGAAGCCGGACCGTGTCGTTTTCAGATTGATTCATCCTTCTTGTCTTCCAGCTTTTTTTCTTCTTCCTTTTTTTCTTCTTCCTCTTCCTTGACCCCCTCCTTGAAATTGCGAATGCTCTTGCCGAGCGCCCCTCCGATCTGGGGAAGCTTGCCGGCGCCGAAAATAATCAGCACCAGCACGAGGATGATGATCAGTTCCTGGGTTCCGAGTCCGAACATGGGGTTTTTCTCCTGTCTTGCGGGTTGAAGCGTTATCGAACCCTATTATATACACCGTTCAAGGTGTAAATCTCAACGACTACCTTTTATCCGCCGCCCTTCAGGCCCCTCCCGGAGGCAGGCGAAGGAGCAGAACCTCCATTTCCGTTCCGGCGATTATCTCCGGACTGTCTCCCGGGACCGGAAGCAGAGCCTGCGCCCCCTGTATGCTGCGGTTCTGACCCGATCCCTGACGGGGTGAGGGAGTGAAGAGATAGCGGCCTTCCCGCTCCTGCAGGGTTCCCCAGAGAAAACGCTGCCGTTTTTCCCCTCCGCTGATGTCGGCAGTCAGGGTGACGCGCAGGCGCGGCGGCAGGGGATCGCGATGTCCGGCGAGCCTTCGCAGGGCAGGGCGGACAAACAGTTCGAAGGTGGCCGCCGAGGCGGCCGGATTACCGGGGAGTCCGAACACTGTCGTGCCCCGCGCGGTCCCGAAGAGGACGGGTTTGCCCGGTTTTATTCCCACCCGCCAGAAACCGAGCTCGAAGCCGTGTTCCAGCAGGATCTCCTGCACATAGTCGCGGTCGCCCACGGAAACCCCGCCGGTGCTGATAAGCATGTCGGCCTCGAGCCCCTTGGCTATTCTGGCGCTCAGGTCCTGGGGATTGTCCCGGGCGATGCCGAGGGGTACGACACGGCACCCCGACTCCTGAAGCCGGGCCGCGAGAAGGTGAAAGTTGGAGTTCACGATCTGCCCGGGGCCGGGGGCGGAGCCGAGCTCCACCAGCTCGTCACCGGTGGAGAGGAGGGCGACGCGGGGGGTGGGATGAACCTTGAGAGCCGTAATGCCGCCGGCCGCCAGCAGCCCCATTTCACCGGAATAAACAGGGCAGCCGGGACCCAGGAGCGGTTCCCCCCGGCCGAATTCCTCGCCGCGACTGCGCACATGCTGACCCTTCTGCGGGGAGCGGGTGAGACGGATGCGGTTCCCTTCCAAGGCGGTATCTTCCACCGGCATAACGGTATCGCACTCCGGCGGCAGAGGAGCGCCGGTCATGATCTTCACCGCCTCCTTCTGTGAAAGACGGCCCGCGAAAGAGGCGCCCGCGGGGACGAATCCCGCCACCGCCAGTTCATCCCCTTCGCGTTGTCCGGCAAAAGCGAAGGCATAGCCGTCCATGGCCGAGTTGTCCGCCGGGGGAAGGTCCCAGCAGGCTTCCACCGATTCGGCGAGCACCATTCCGAGAGCGTCCGGCAGGGCCGTCTCTACCGGCGGCAGGGGTTGGACGGCTTGCAGAATCACGTCGATCGCCTGCTGGTATGTCAGCATGTTTTCCTCTGTTTTCAAGTCTTCTTCCGGATCTTCGAATATTCTTCGGGGGTGTTGACATTGATCAGCGACTGCTTCCAGCCCGGAGGAAGTTCGGCCTCGCTCACATAGCGAACGGACATCTGATCGTAGAAGTCGTAGATGCGGTAGTGCCCCTCCTCCAGCATGGCGCGCATGGGCTTCAGGCAGTCCTTGTGATAGAGGGCGAAGAGGGGTTCAAATCCGGCGCTGGTATGGGGAACGACGACCTGGTGTCCCTCGCGGTGCTCCAGCAGGACCCTGATCAGCTCGGGATCGGGATGGGGCATGTCGCAGGGGGCGGCGAAAATCCACTCGGTCCGCGCCTTGAGCAGGCCGGTATAGAGCCCCCCCAGGGCGCTGCCGGGGTAGATGTCGGGATGATGCGGTACCGTGGGCCGGGCCAGGTCGGGGCGGTCTCCGGCAATGAGAACGGCGGCAAAAAAGTCCTGCAGAACGTCAAGGACGCGCTCGAACAAAGGGGTGCCCGCCACCTCCAGGGTAGCCTTGTCTCTGCCCATGCGGGAACTCCTGCCGCCTGCCAGAATGACCCCTGTGACATCATCCACCTTCTTCATCGGGGAATCATCGATGTGAACGCTTTGCATCGGTGGATTATATCCGTGAAGGAACTGCGAGGCAAGGAGATATTCGGGGTTTCATATGTGCTGAGCCTCACCGACCGGAGAGAGTTTCCCCTTTCGCATCCGGCTCAGGCCGCAGCGCCCGCCGCCCTCTCTCCCCTCGGCAGCAGAAGCGACAGCCCGCCAGCCATGAGAACGAAGGCGGCGGAGACCCACAGGCAGCCCGTCAGGCCGGCTATCTGAAAAACCACTCCCGAAAGAAGGGTGCCGGCCAGGCGTCCCATGGCGTTGGCCATGTAGTAGAAGCCGACGTTGAGGGCCACCTGGTCGCTCTCGGAGTACGTCAGTATCAGATAGGAATGGACCGAGGAATTGACCGCGAAGACGATTCCGAAGAGGGCGAGCCCCGCCACCACGGTCAGCCAGGGAGAGAGGCCTGCCTGAACGCCCAGGGCGATCAGAACCGTCAGTGCCGCAAGGACAAATGCGCCGATGCTGGCCGTCCCACCCTGGGGCGTGCCGCCGGCCAGTCCGCGCCTTAGCAGATTTGGCGCAAGCGACTGCACGCCGCCGTAGCCGATCACCCAGAGGGCCAGAAACCCGCCGACTTCCGCATGGCTCCAGCCGAGGCTGGCGGAAAGAAAAACCGGCAGCCCCACCACGAACCAGATATCGCGCGATCCGAAAAGGAAGAGACGGGCCGCCGAGAGAAGGTTGATGTTGCGGCTTTTGGAGAATATACGGGTGAATTTGACCTTCTTTCCGGCTTGGCCCATCCCCCGGGGGAGCGAAAGAACGGCCGCCGCCAGCACCAGCGCCAGCCCTGTCGCCATCACCACCAGCGAGATGCGGAAGCCGAGCCAGGCGAGCAGTGCTCCGCCGAGGAAAAATCCGGCCCCCTTGAGGGCATTCTTCGAGCCGGTGAGGATGGCCACCCATTTGAACAGAGTCCCCGCGGCGTCCTCCGGGATCAGCACCTTGATCGCACTCTTCGAGCTCATCTTGGTGAGATCCTTGGCGATCCCGGAGAGAGCCTGGGCTCCCATGACATAGGCGACCGACAAGGCCACCGGCCAGGTCGGGTCGAGGAGCGCCAGGGCCAAAAGGGCGGCCACCTGAAGGGCGAGGCCGGCGAAGAGGGTGATTTTCAGCCCCAGGTGCGAGCCGATCCAGCCGCCGACCAGGTTGGTGACGACGCCGAAGAATTCATAGAGCAGAAAGAGGAAGGCGATCTGCACCGGCGAATAGCCGAGCTCATGGAAATGGAGCAGGACCAGCATGCGCAGGGCGCCGTCGGTCAAGGTGAACGCCCAATAGGCGCCGGTGACAAGGGTGTAGTTGCGAAGGTCGGTCATATTCCCTAGCTGTAAGCTTCAAGCTTCAAGCTTCAAGCTTCAAGCTGTAAGCTGATCTTCTTCGCGAGCTCCATCAGCCGGTTCGCGTAGCCCGTCTCGTTATCATACCAGATGAAGACCTTGAGCTGGGTGCCGTCGACGACCATGGTGGAGGGGGCGTCGACGATGGCGGATCTCGGGTCGCTCTTGAAATCGATGGAGACCAGGGGGCGCTCTTCGATGCCGAGGATTCCTTTCAGATAGGTGTCGGCGGCCTCGTGGAAGAGGGTGTTGACCTCTTCGGCTCTCACCTCGCGCTTCATCTCGAAGACGGCGTCGGTGATGGAGCCGGTGAGGAGCGGCACCCGCACCGCATGTCCGTTGAGCTTCCCCTTGAGTTCGGGGTAGATGAGGGTGATGGCGGTGGCGCTGCCGGTAGTGGTGGGGATCAGGGACATGCCTGCCGCCCTCGCCCGGCGCAGGTCCTTGTGGGGAGCGTCGACCACTACCTGGGTGTTGGTGGCGTCATGGATGGTGGTGATCACCCCGTGCTCGATGCCGATCTTCTCGTGCAGGACTTTCACCACCGGGGCCAGGCAGTTGGTGGTGCAGGAGGCGGCGGTGAGCAGGTGGTGTTCGGCCGGATCATAGAGACCGTCGTTGACCCCCATGACGATGTTCAGGGCCCCTTCCTTCACCGGCGCGGCAACGATTACCTTTTTAACCCCGCGGTCGAAATAAGGCTGCAGCAGATC
The DNA here is from genome assembly GCF_000472285.1 of Desulfuromonas sp. TF. Lineage (NCBI taxonomy): Bacteria > Pseudomonadati > Thermodesulfobacteriota > Desulfuromonadia > Desulfuromonadales > Desulfuromonadaceae > Desulfuromonas > Desulfuromonas sp. TF. Next base: position 21,437 of record NZ_KI421420.1, on the reverse strand, counting down.
CGTCGTGCGGAACTTGCCGGAGGATTCGATGACGATGTCGACTCCCAGGTCGTCCCAGGGGACTTCGCCGGGGGACTTGTATTCACTGAAGCCGATGGCCGAGCCGTCGATGATCACGACACTTCCCTCGGCGCGGATTTCCCGGTTCCAGCGCCCGTGCACCGAGTCGAATTCGAGGAGGTGCGCCGCGCACTGCGCTCCCCCTTTCACCTCGTTGATATGGACGATCTCCAGCTCCGGCCAGTCCCAGGCCGCTCGCAGGGCGAGGCGCCCCATGCGGCCGAAGCCGTTGATGCCGATGCGTATGCTCATGTGGATTTTCCTCGTTTCGGATTTCGTAGTTCTGATTTTTGTTATCCGCACCTGCCGGGCTTGTCGGCCAGGTAGCCGTTCAGGGCGGACAGATCCTTGCGGGCTTCCGGGATTTCCTCGAGACGCGCGGCCAGCAGCGGAAGCAGCTCCCGTTGCAGGAGGTGGTCGCCCTCTGCCAGGCGGTAATACATCCAGACCCCCTGGCGGCGGTCTTCCACCCAGCCGGCATTGCGCAGGTAGGCCAGGTGGCGCGAAACGGTGGACTGGGGGAGATCGAGAACCGTCATGAGATCGCAGACGCACAGTTCGCCCCGGGCAAGGAGCGCCAGGATGCGGAGTCGGGTTTCGTCGGCCAGGGCCTTGAAGAGTCGGGCTGTATTTTTCATGATTAATATTTATCCGCATAGGCGGATAAAAGTCAAGAGACAATTTCTTCAACTGTTGACGGATCTGTTCGCTCACCCCGCCATTCCCCCCGGCCTTTCGGCCAAAGAACGTTTTCCTTCATTCTCCCCAACCGGAAAAATCCCTGCACCGACACAATTCTTCCCTGCCGATTCCTTGCGCACGGATATTGCATATTTAAATATGAATAAATAAATACAAGGAGAACTTCATCATGTTGAATGTCAGCGAACGCAAACAGCTTTACGCTTTCTTCTCCACCCTTTTCAGCTATCCGGATGAGGAACTGTCGGCCGCGCTCGCGCGGGGCGAAGGAGTGTGGGCCGCCGGGCTTTTCCCGGAAGCCCGGCAGCCTCCGAAGCTCGCGGGAGAAGCGCAGACGGAGGAGCTTCAGGCCGCCTTTACCGGGCTGTTCATCAACCGCCTGGGCGGGGCGTCGGCCCCTCCTTACGGCTCAGTCTATCTTGAAGGTGGCGAGCGCCTCATGGGGCTCTCCACCCAGTCGGTCGCCGCGGCCTATCGCGGGGAGGAGCTTTCGGTGGACGGCTCCGTGGAGCCGGCCGATTATCTCCCGACCGAACTGGAATTCCTCTACTTTCTTGTGGAGTGCGAGGAGGAAGCCCTGGGCCGGGGCGATGTCGAAGAGGCCCGGTCGGCCGTGCGCAAACAGGGCGATTTCTGCCAGGCTCTGCTGCATCCCTGGGTGCCGGAATTCTGCCGGCGGATCAGGGCTGATCGAGACGCCCACCCTCTCTATATCTGGGGCGCCGGCCTGTTTGAGCGATTCTGCGAGTGCGAGAAAAATTGGCTGGAGCGGCTTGCCTGAAGGAGATTTTCCATAATAAGGAGGAATTAATTGCATGAGGTGAAGCAAGGGATATTCTTGTCTTAGGGGTACCCCATCAAAAGCCGGTCAGCCTGGAGAACCGCCATGACCCTCAGCTTTGCCGATCTGATCGATCTCGACATCGTTCGGCCGCTGATACAGAGCTTCTCCCGGACCTCGGGACTGCCGATGTCCATCGTCGATGTGGAAGGCAATGTGCTGGTCACTTGCGGATGGCAAAAAGTCTGCACCTACTTTCATCGTCGTTTTCCAGTCCCCCTGCAGCGTTGCATCGACAGTGATACCGATTTTTCCCACTTCATCCGGGATGGCCGTCCCCCCGCCGCCGGCGAGTACTTTGAATCCTTTTGCCGCAACGGCCTGGTGCATATCGGATTTCCGATCATGGTCGAGGGAGAGCATCTGGCGACGCTCTTTCTTTCGCAGTTCTTTTACGAGGCTCCGGACCTGGAGCGATTTCGCCGTCAGGCACTGGAACTCGGCATGGACGAGGAGCCCTATCTGGAGGCGGTGGGGACGGTCCCCGTCATCAGCAGGGAACGGGTCGAGGATGTTATCGGGTTCTTCTCCGGTTTTGCCAAGCTGCTGGCGAGACTGGGAAGCGGACGTCTGCGGGAAATTGAATCCCGCAATCTTCTGGAGGCCTCGGAGAGGAAGTTTCGCTCCATCTTCGAAAGCGCCCTCGACTCCATCGTGCTCGTGGCCCCGGACGGCCGCCTGCTCGAAGCAAACCCGCAGACCTACTGCAACCTCGGATACAGCCTGGAGGAACTGCTGCGCCTGACCAAACACGATATTCACGCCCCGGAGGAGCACCAACGGATCACCGACTACATCGACAAGGTTATGCGTGAGGGCAGCGCCAGGATGGAGACTGTTCAGGTGCGCAAGGACGGTTCCCTCCTGCCGGTGGAGATCAGCGGTCGCCGGGTAGATTTCATGGGCGAGCCGGCGGTCCTTTGCCTAACCAGGGACATCACCGAGCGCAGGAAGGCGGAGGAGGCTCAGAAGCGGGCCTTTGAAAATGCGGAGGAGGCCCGGGAGAAGATCGATGCCATTCTCGAGTCGGTGGGAGACGGCCTGGTGGTCAGTGACCTCTCAGGCCGAGTCGTCCTGATGAACCAAGCCGCTGAGCGCCTGCTGGGAATCCCCTTCTCCGCCATCCCCTCAGGGCATGTCGATGCCCTGCTGCCGGAAGAGAGGGTCAGACAGCAGATTGCCGCTACCCGCACCCGCGGAGAGGAACAGGGGCCCGTCGAGTGGGAGGTGGGGACGCGGAAGGGGACCGGCGTTCAGACCCTGAAGGTTAGGTCGATGCCGGTTCGCACGGCGGAGGGGCGGCTGAGCGGGACGATCACCCTGCTGCAGGACATTACCCGTGAGCGCGAGCTCGATCAGTTGAAAGACGAGTTCATCTCCACCGCCGCCCACGAGCTGCGCACGCCGCTGACGACGGTCATGGGGTATGTCGAACTCCTTCAGCACAAGGACGAATATGCCTTCAGTCCCGAGGAACAGAGAGAATTCCTCGAACTCATTTATCAGAAGTCCGAGATTCTCGCCAAGATCATGGACGACCTCCTCGACCTCAGTCGACTTCGTGCGGGACATCTGATCGTCCTCAAGAAGTCTCCGGAGGATCTCGTGGGCCTCATCGACGAGGCGGTTGCATCCTACCGCGAAATAACAAAAAAGCACGACTTCGTCCTCGATCTGCCGGACTCGCCTCTTCGGTTTTCGCTGGATGCAGGAAAGATCGGGCAGGTCCTGGAAAACCTTCTCAGCAACGCAGTGAAATTTTCACCGGCGGGCGGACGCATCACGGTCAGTGCACGGCGCACCGATGGTGAGATCCAGGTGACCGTGGGGGATCAGGGGATCGGCATGGGCCCGGAGCAGATAGAGCGGATTTTCGAAAAGTTCTACAGGGTCGACGCGTCGATGACCGCCGTCAGTGGCTTTGGGCTGGGAATGCACATCGTCAGGAGCATCGTGGAGGCCCACAGCGGGCATATCTGGGTCGAGAGCGAACCTGGCAGCGGAACGCGCGTTCATTTCACGCTGCCCCTGATGGAAAAGGATGAACCGGCCCTTTTGCCGGATAGAAAGAGGATTCTTCCCCTAAAATGAATTGCTTTGGCCTGGAAAGACATTTTGTGTAGAATGGCCCCGTCCTGGCTGACAAAGCCTCAAATTGCCAGTGAATTCAAGGTCGGCCGAACACTGGCCGTATGGTAAGCAAGGACGGGACGGGTAAATGCTTGCAGCCCTGAAAAGCCGGTGGAAGAACCCCTCGCCCGGCGAATCGATCATGGTGTACTACGCCGCCGCCATTCTCCTGGGGGCGCTCCTTCTGTCCACACCCCTGGCCGCCCGGGGCGAGGCGCTCTCCTTTCTGGACGCCCTGTTCACGGCGACTTCGGCCCAATGCGTGACCGGCCTGATCGTGGTGGACACCGGGACCCGGCTGAGCCTGTTCGGACAGATGGTGGTCCTCGGTCTCATCCAGATCGGCGGTCTGGGCATCATGACGTTTTCCGTCTACTTCTTCCTCTATCTGCGGGCCGGGGTGAGCTTGCGGGGCCGATGGGTCCTTCAGGAGACCCTCATGCACAAGCCGGTCGGCTCCCTGCCGGAGCTGATCAAGGGAATCTTCCTCATGACCATCGTCATCGAGGGTGTCGGCGCCCTCTTTCTCTCCCTCGCCTTCATCCCTGATCTCGGTCTGGCGGAGGGCATTTACTCGGGAATATTCCATTCCGTTTCCGCTTTCTGCAACGCGGGGTTTTCCCTTTACCCTGACAGTCTGGTCGCCTATCGAGGCAATGCCCTGGTCAACGTGACCGTCATGGCCCTGATCATCCTGGGGGGGATCGGCTTTCTGGTTATCCAGGAAGTGCTGAGGGTGGGAATCCGGCGGCGGCGAACGGAGCGCACCCGGCTGTCCCTGCACAGCCGAGTGGTTCTGCTGACCTCGGTTTTTCTGATCCTCTACGGCACGGTCCTCATCGGATGGCTGGAGGCAGGCCACGCCTTCGCCGAAATGACTGTGGCGGAAGGATTCTGGACCGCGCTCTTCCAGTCGGTGACCGCCCGCACCGCGGGCTTCAACACCATCGACCTGAATGCCTTTCAAACTCCGACGCTCTTCCTCATCATGTTCCTCATGTTCATCGGCGCCTCCCCCGGCTCGGCCGGTGGCGGCGTCAAGACCACGACGTTTGCCCTGTTCCTGGGTGTTCTCTACAGCCGGCTCAGAGGGAATCCGAACACCAACCTCTTTCGGCGCTCCGTCCCCGACGAGATTGTAACAAGGGCTCTCACACTGGTCCTGCTGGCCGTCATTTTTATCGGAATCGCCCTCTTCGGACTGCTGATCGCCCAGAGCCAAGTGGAATTCGAGCTCTCGCGCGAATTTCTGAATTACGCTTTCGAGACGGTCTCCGGGTTCGCCACCGTCGGCCTCTCCTTGGGGGCTACGGGAAACCTGGCAGGCGCAGGCAAGGTCATCATCATCGTTCTGATGTTCGTCGGAAGGGTCGGTCTTCTTACGATGGCCTTTTCGATTGCCGGGCGCCGCAAACCTTATGCGGCCCGGTATGCGGAAGAAAACATAATGATCGGATAATCACATGAAAAAGCGCTACTGCGTCATCGGGCTGGGAAACTTCGGTTTCCATGTGGTGAAAAATCTCTACGAGAAGGGCATGGAGGTGATCGCCGTCGATACGGACAAGGAGAAGGTCCAGAAGGTCCAGGACTGCTCCTCCTACGCCATCCTGGGCGACGCGTCGAAGAAGGATTTCCTCCTCGCCCAGGGGATCGGGGAAATGGATGCGGTGGTCGTATCGACCGGCGAGCGATCCCATCTCTCCACCCTCATCACTCTCTACCTGAAAGAAATGAAGGTCCCGCGTATCCTGGTGAAGGCCATCAGCGAGGACCACGGCCGCATCCTGGAGAAGGTCGGAGCGACGGAGGTGATTTTCCCGGAAAAGGACATGGCCGCCAAAACCGCACGCGCCCTGGCCACCCCGAATATCCTGGATTTCATCCCTCTTGCGGAAGAATATTCGATCTCCGAGGTCGATCCTCCCGGTCATTTCATCGGAAGGAGCCTGATCGACCTCGATCTCAGGAAGAAATTCCAGGTCACTGTCATCGCGGTAAAGGACATGATATCCGACCGATTCATCGCCGTTCCCCGCCCCGACTATGTCATCAAGGACAGCGACATGCTTATCCTCATCGGGAAGATGGTGGATATCGAAAGAGCTTTGAAGAAATAAGGAGGGGGATGACCTGGTTTCTCAATGAATGTGGCCGCCGAACGGAAAAGGAGCGCTTGCCCCGGTGATGCGTCTCTCATCTTTCGCCAGCCTGAAATGAGAGTTGCGTCCGGTACCCCGTTCTCCGGAACCGGGGCAAAACGCTCAAAACAGCGTAAGCTTCAGTGGGTCGCTTCCTGAATGACCTCTCTCAGCTCGTTGCGGAATTTGTCCGATGGCGTCACCACAAGATTGCAGGTGCCAAGCTTTGCGGAAAATCTTTCATCCTGCTGATTAGCTTCGTAGATTTTCCGCAGACGTTCGGCCAACGCCTGCACCTTCTGTGGATCCACGCGGTTTTTGAGGTTGTTGACCTGCCCCTCTTCAATCCAGGCGATCCCGAATTTTTTCGGAGGCTTGCCGATGAATACGAAGGCACGCTCGTCACCGGGGATAACCTCAAGGGGTTGTTTGGCTTCCGCCGATAACGCCTCCAGCTGAGGCCGGAACTTTTCCAGACAGTTCAAGGTCGGGCTGTATGGGTCGAGTTCCGGGTACTCCTTCTTCTCTCCGAACATCCTGTCAAAAAATCCCATCTCTCCGTCCTTTCCGGCTGGCGAAAAAAGCGTCAGATAAATACCATATAAAAAATTATCTTCATCGCAAGCGGAGTCGCCATTATTGATGACCTTTTGGGAGTTTTCGATGTTACTTCAGAAATCTCTCTTCGACGAAATCGGCGATTGCGGACGTATCGTTGAGATCAAGCAGCGGCACATCTACTTCCAGTGACTGATCGCTGGCGACGGCGATGAGCGTAGGATCATGTTCTTCTCCACGGCAAATCAATGTGGCGCTGCGCTCCCGCCGATTGATCTCGATCTTGGGCAGGCCGCTTTTTTTAAAACCTTCGGTCAGAACAATGTCCACATCCGAGAAATAGGTTGCCAGCAGCTCATCAAGGGGTGGAGAGACCGGATGCTGCTTGATCAGGGCAAGCTTCTCCGGAGAAGCAATGAGCATCGTGTCCGCTCCGGCCGCCGTGAGCCGGTAGCTGTCCTTGCCCGGATGGTCGATGTTGAAGCGGTGAGCATCATGCTTGATGACTCCCACCCTGTAGTCACGGTCCTTCAGTTCCCGGATCACTTTCTCCAGAAGGGTGGTCTTGCCGGTTCCGGACTTTGCCACGAAAGATAAAGCCTTGATCTTCATCATCTCTTCTCCTTGATTCCAGTTGAAAATAAACAGTTGCGGTAATCGGTAAGAACTTTTTCATGGTCGAAACAGAGCGGTGAGGGGAGCTCGTCCAGGGAAAAGACCACCGCCCTGGCCGCATCGTCGCCTCCGCACAGCTCTCCGCGGCCTTCCGCGGTGAAGACGAAGGAGATGTTGTGCTGGCGTGGATCCCGGTCTGGATCGGAGTAGGCCCCGAACTGGCGGAGATCGTTCAGCTCCAGCCCGGTTTCCTCAGCCGCCTCACGGATGGCCGCCTGTTCCAGGCTTTCGCCGTAGTCGACGAAGCCGCCCGGAAGCGCCCACCCCTTCGGTTCGTTTTTCCGTTCGATCAGGACGATCTTCCCCTCATGGCGGATGATGATGTCCACGGTGGGGAAAGGGTTGCGGTAGGTCGTAACCGTCTTACCGCAATGGGGGCAGACCAGTTTGTTCTCAGGCACGGCATGGCTCCTTGCTTCAAAAAATTTGATCTCACCGCAGAGTTCGCGGAGGAAAACCCTGTTAAAGCCATCGGTTGTCTCTGCGGCCTCTGCGTTCTCTGCGGTAAAATTGTTTTTTCAGGAATCCCGCAGGTTGAATCTGTTTATTTTCCGGTGCAGGGTGTTGCGGGCGATCCCGAGTGCCTGGGCCGTCTCGGTGATGTTCCACCGATGCGTCTCCAGGGCCTTTCTGATGGTCTCCACTTCTTTTTCCCTGAGCGCCTCTTGGGCCGGCGGTCCGAAACCTTTTCTGCGCATTACCGAAACCAGACTGTTTTCGAGGCCGCGCAGGGAGTGGAGCATCTGGCTCAGTTCGCCGGCGCTCATCTCCTCGAGAACATCTTCCTTGCCGTAATGCTCCCAGAAGCTCTCGAATGAAGTCGATTCTGCGAGGGGGGGACGTTCCTGGGAGGCCGGGGACGCCGTTCCGGATTTCCCGGAAGAGGGCGTTTCAAGGGCCCTGCCCAGGTGCGCCGGCAGGATGGTGTCGCCTTGGCAGAGGACCGCCGCCCTTTTGAGGACGTTGGCCAGTTCGCGGATGTTCCCCGGCCAGTGATGCCCCTGCAGCTGGTGCAGAGCGCCCGGGGAGAGGCGAAATTCGGGGCTGAGCTGCCGTATGAAATGCTCCGCAAGCTGCGGGATGTCTTCAGCCCGGGAGTGCAGGGAGGGGATAGAAAGGCGTACCACGTTGAGGCGGTAGAAGAGGTCCTCTCGAAAGGTCTTATCCCGAATCGCCCCTTCCAGGTCGACGTTGGTGGCGGCGAGCACCCGCACGTCGGTCCTGATCGGTTTTTCTCCCCCCACCCGCATGAATTCCCCGGTTTCGAGGACCCGCAGAAGTTTGACCTGGATCTGCGGGCTGGCGTCGCCGATTTCGTCGAGGAAGAGCGTGCCTCGGTTGGCCAGTTCGAAGATGCCGCGCCGGGTCTGGCCGGCGCCCGTGAAGGCTCCTTTTTCATGGCCGAAAAGTTCGCTTTCGAGGAGGTTTTCCGGAAGGGCCCCGCAGTTGACGGGGATGAAGGCCTGCTCGGCCCGGTTGGAGGCGGCGTGAATGAAGCGGGCCAGGACCTCCTTGCCGGTCCCGGTTTTTCCCTGGATCAGAACGTTGATGTTCTTGGAGGCGATCTTGAAGGCCAGGGAAGTCAGGCGCCGCATCTCCGGCGAATTGCCGACCTGAAAGCCGACGGCCCGGGCGATATCCGACCATTCTTCTTCGACATGCGTCCCCAACTGGTGGCTCAGGGCATAGGAGGCCGCCTTTTCGACCAGCGCCTCGATTTCACCGATGTCGTCGAAAGGCTTCTCCAGATAGGCGTACGCGCCGAGCTGGATCGCCGTAACCGCCGTCTTGATCGTGCTGTAGCCGGTCATGATGAGGACTTCGCAGCCGGGCTGGCGGGCCTTGATTTTCTGCAGAAGAGTCAGCCCGTCGGTGTCCGGCAGCTTCAGATCGACCATGGCCACATTGAAGCCGGTCGACTCGATCGCGCGCACCGCTTCCCGTTCGTTTTCCGCAGTGACGACCTCATGCCCCTTCCGCGTCAGCAGTCGACGAAAAAAGGTACAGACATCCGCTTCGTCATCGATAATCAGTATCCGGATCGGGGTCAATTCAGTATCACCTTCGTTCTTGAAAACCTTGATGACAGAAGACGGAGGACGGGTGACGGCCAAAACAAAACCCTTGAGCATGGAAGGCGAAGATGGCAAATTCCCCTCTGTCCTCTGTCCTCTGTCCTCTGTCCTCTGTCCTCTGTCCTCTGTCCTCTGTCCTCTGTCCTCTGTCCTTATTGCCTCTCCAGTGGAATGACGAGGGAGAAGGTGCTCCCTTCGCCCGCCCGGCTCTCCACCTCGATGGTTCCGTTGTGGGACTCGGCGATTCCAAGGCTCACCGAAAGGCCCAGGCCGGTTCCCCTGGTCGCCTCTTTGCTGGTGTAGAAGGGCGTGAAAATCTTTTTCAGGTCCTCCTCTTCAATCCCCGTTCCGTTGTCCCGTACACTCAGCACCACGGACTTTCCCCCCCCCTCCCCGCGAAGGAAGGTGGAAACTTCGATGATTTTTTCCTCATGCTCGGTTTCCGTCAGAGCATCCCGGGCGTTGACCAGGAGGTTGGTCAGCACCTGCTGTATCTGGGGGCCGTTGGCGAGCATCTTCGGCAGGTCGGGGTTCAGGCGCTCGACAATGCGGATCTGGTTGCGATTGATCTGGTACTGAATAAGGCTCAGCACCCGCTCCACCTCGGCGTTGAGGTCGATCTCCGTCGCTGGAAGCTGATCCTGGCGGGAGAAGGTCAGCAGGTTCTGGATGATCCGCTTGCAGCGCAGGCCGCAGTTGATGATGTCGGAGAGGACCTCGGCTTTATCGTCGAGGGCCTCATCACGCAGTTCCCGGGCCAGCATCTGTCCGGTGCCGATGATGACGGTCATCGGACTGTTGAGCTCATGGGCAACCCCGGCGGCCATTTCGCCGAGGGCGGCCAGCTTGGCCGAATGGACCAGCTGTGCCTCCATCTTGGTCTTGCGGGTGACATCCTTGAGGATGATGGTCACCGCCGCCAGCTGCTTCTCCTCGTTGAGGACCGGATAATAGGAGAGATCGAGGAGCAGTCCGGACTCGGTCTGCCAGCGCTGGAAAACCGGCTTGCCGGTCCGCTGGACCTCCTTGATAGGGCATTCGGGGCAGGGATCGGTGCGGCCGTGGAGCCTGGCAAAGCACTTGTTGCCGAGCGCGCGGTTCCAGGAATCGCTCATCTCAGGCGGCAGTCGGCCGTTGTGGAGCAGGACGTTGTAGTCTGTGTCGACCAGAAAGATCGGATCGGTCACCGCCTTGAAGGTTTCCTCCCACTCCTTCTTCGCCCGCGAGACCTGCTTGTAGAGACGGGCGTTCTGAATGCTGATCGACAGTTGGTCGGCCAGATGCTGAATGAAGCTGAGATCCGTCTCGCTGTAGGCTGACTCGACGGCGCTGGCGACGATGAGGGCGCCGATCACCTCTTCCCGCTTGAACATCGGCGCCACCGCCAACGTCCGCAAAGGGTCGGGGTACCGAGGATCGATCCGGACATGACCGAGTTCCTCCGGCGTCAACCGGAAGATCTCCGCTTTTTTACTGCGGATGACGTTCAGCGAAGGAGATTGGGCCGGGAAGTCGTCAATCCGGCAGAAATCCTCCGGCATCATCGCCTTGAGCGTCAGATTTCCCTCCTTCACCGTGACCAGACCGAGAAAGTCGCAGGGGAGGGTCTGAGGCAGCTTGACGAAAGCCCGCCCGATGATGTCGGAGAACGACATGTCGATATTGATGTCCCGGGCCAGCTGATGGAGGATCTCCAGGCGTTTGTTCTGTGTGAGAACCTCCTGGTTGCGCTTTTTCAGCTCGACATAGTAGTTGAGCTTGGAGGAGTCGACACCGGTCAGCTGTTCGAGCAGTTTTTCCCTGTTTTTCATAAATCCAAGCTGTAAGCTGGAAGCTGTAAGCTGTAAGCCAGAAGCTTTTAATCTTAAAGCTTGCAGCTTACAGCTTATAGCTTGCGTTTGTTTTACATCGCTTTGCGGAAAATGGCTTCGATGTCCTCCAGCGTCGCGTTGCGCGGATTGGTCACCAGGCAGGCGTCCTTCATGGCGTTGCGGCTCAGCAGGGGGATGAATTTCTCTTCCAGTCCGATATCCCCCAGTCCCTTGGCGAGACCGATGTCGGCGATGAGCCGGCGGATCGCCTCGATGGAGCGTCCGGCGGCGTCGGCAAGATCCAGCCCGCGCACATCCTCTCCCAGGGCGACGGCGATCTCCCTGAACCGCTCGGGGCAGGCGGGCAGGTTGAACTCCATGACGTGGGGGAGAATAGAGGCGTTGGTCTCGCCGTGATGCCGGTCGATGAGCCCGTCGACCTGGTGGGTCATGGCGTGGGTGGCGCCGAGAATAGCATTGGAAAAAGCGATCCCGGCGGTCAGGCTGGCCATGGCCATGTTGGTGTTGGCCTCCATGTCCCCTCGGTCCGCCACCGCCTGGCGCAAATTCCGGGAAATGAGTTCGATCGCCTTCAGGGCATGGATGTCGGTCAGGGGGGTGGATGCCAGAGAGACGTAGGACTCAATGCCGTGGGTCAGGGCGTCCAGTCCCGTGGCCGCCGCCAGCACGGCGTCCTTGGTCTTGAGCAGCTCCGGGTCGACGATGGCGATGTCGGGCACCAGCGACTTGGAGATGATGGACATCTTCAGCTTGCGGGCGGTATCGACGATGATGGCGAATTGGCTCACCTCCGAGCCGGCCCCGGCGGTGCTGGGGGCGATCAGCATCGGCGGCAGCGGCCGTATGATCCGGTTGATCCCCTCGTAGTCCTGAAGAGTGCCGCCGTTGCTGGCCAGGATGGCGACCGCCTTGGCCACGTCCGTGGGGCTGCCGCCGCCCACGGCGACGATGGCGTCGCAGCCGGAAGCCGTATACCTCAAGGCCCCCTCGGTAACCTCGCAGTCCTTTGGATTCGTCGTGAGGGAGGAGAAGATTTCGGTTTCCAGGCCGGAGGCATGCAGGTAGTGCAGAGCCTGATCGACCCAGCCGGCATGGATCACATCCTCATCGCTGACCAAAAAGACCTTCGATGCACCTATGCGCGCTGCGCTTTCGCCGATCTGACTCAGGGAGCCCCGGCCGAAGATGATCTCGGGTGTGACGAATTTACTGATGTTCACGGCATCTCCTGTTGATCAAGATATCATACCTGCCGGTTGGGAGTCATTTCCGGCGCGTTCGAGAGCGCCCTCGTTGTAAAGTGCTTTCCCCTTGATATGGTTTGAGCAAGAGGGAAACACTTTTCGGAACGGAGGAGCGAAATGAAACTGAGCGCACGCAATTGCCTCAAGGGGACGATAAAGAAAATCGTGGCCGGCGCGGTCAACTCGGAGATATTCCTCGAATTGCCCGGAGGCGTCACCATCACCTCCATCGTCACCAAGGATGCGGTGGAGGCCCTGAATCTTAAGGAAGGTAAGGAAGCTTACGCCGTGATCAAGGCTTCCAACGTCATGCTGGCGGTCGATCACTAAAGGAGCTGATGAAAAACGCCCATCTGCTGCGTTGTCCTCATCATTCGTCAACGACGTACCTTGCAGGTACGCCTTATTCCGAAGGATTTCGTCCGCCTTGCACCTGGGCATTTTTGATCAGCCCTGAAACATGGGTGCACAGCCACTATTCGCCTATTTCTCCAGCATCGCCACTTCTTCGCGCAGGATCTGTAAATCCACTTCGGTGCCGGCAGGCAAAAAGGAGGCCTCCTGCGGCAGGACGGCCAGTCCGTTGGCATTGACCATCGTCCGCAGGATGCCGGTGTGCTGGTCGCCGGCCGTGGAGGCGATGTAGCGCCCTTCCTTTATCTCCACCCTCACCCGTATGAAATTGACCTTGCCGGGCTTCTTCCTGGCGTCCTCTTTCAGGGTCGCCTTCACGAAGGGGCGCACCACCCGGCGATGCCCCATCATTCTCAGCAGGGCCGGCCTGACGAACTCCTCGAAGGTGATCATGGTGGAGACCGGGTTGCCGGGGAGGGAGAAGACGGGGGTGCGGTCCTTGAGGGCGAAGGCGGTCGGCCCTCCCGGCTTGATGGCGACCTTCCAGAAGAGCTGCTTCACCCCAAGATCGGCCAGCACGTCGCGGACGAAGTCGCGGTCTCCGGCGGACACCCCGGCCGAGGTGATCAGGGCGTCGCAGGAGAGCCCCTCGGCCAGTTTCTTCCGGTGATCTTCGGGAGTGTCGAGGGCGATGCCGAGCATCACCGGCTCGCCCCCGCACTCCCGCACCGCGGCAGCAAGGGAGAAGGAATTCGAGTTGATGATCTTACCCTCCGCCGGCGCCTGCCCAAGCTCGATGAGCTCGTCCCCCGTGGAAAGAATGGCGACGCGCGCCCGGCGATGAACGGGGACCATCACCATTCCCATGGACGCGAGCATGCTGACCTCGGGGGGGCGAATCACGGTGGCGGCCGGGATGATCACGTCTCCCGGGGAGACGTCCTCGCCGCGGAAGCGGATATGCTGCCGGAGGGTCACGGGCGCCAGAATTCGCACCGTCTCCCCCGACTCCTCCGCCTCTTCGAAAGGAACCACGGCATCGCACTGCGGTGGAATGGGCGCCCCGGTCATGATCTTGACCGCACCGCCGGAGACCACGGCCGGCTCGGGACGGCCTCCGGCTGGGATGTAGCCGGTGATCACGAGGGGTTCTCCGCTTTCGCAGTCGGCGGCACGTACGGCGAACCCGTCCATGGCCGAGTTGTCGCTGAGGGGCATGTGCCAGGGGGCGATGACATCTTCGGCCAGGACCCGCCCGGAGGCATCGAGAAGCGGCACCCGTTCAACTCCGAGGGTAGGGACGTTTTCCAGGATCAGGGAACGGGCATCTTCGAAACGGATGGTCATGAGGAACTCTCCATTGTGCGGAACTTGGAAGGCGGAACGGCTGCCGCTACCAGGCGGCCCGCTTCGAGGTGGAGGACCTGTCCCTGTAGTCGGCGGGACTGGTCGATGTCATGGGTCGAGATGATGATGGAGACCCCGGTGCCGGGGAGGGCGGCCAGGCAGCTCTCGAAGAGGGGCAGAGATTCGCGGTCGAGACCGGCCGTCGGCTCGTCGAGGAGGAGGACCTTGGGTTTCAGGACCAGGGCGCGGGCCAGGGCCACCCGCCGCGTCTCTCCGCCTGAGAGGGTGTTTGCGCGGCGGGATTCGAAACCCTCCAGCCCGACTGCCTGCAGAGCCCTGGCGATGCGGTGACGCTGCATATCGCCGCGGATTTCCCGCAGCCGCAGGCCAAAGGCGAGGTTTTCATTGACGGTGGTGTCGAACAGGAAAGGGGACTGTTCGACCAGGGTGATCTGCTGTCTCAGCTTATGTCGCTGCACCGCTCCCTTTACGGCGGCGCCTGCGAACAGGATCTCTCCCCGATCGGGCGGCAGCAGCAGGGCAAGGAGCTGAAGCAAGGTGCTTTTGCCGGCCCCATTGGGACCTGCAAGGAGATGAACCCTTCCGGAGAACAGTTCAAGCCGCTCGATGGTCAGGGCGAAATCCCCGTCCCCGCGGCGATACTCCAGATTGTGTACGGCAAGAATCGATTCCATAGGAGCTATCGCTGCTGCAGCAGGTTCAGAAAAAGATTCACGACAAGCGCCACCGCCATAAGGACGATTCCCAGGGCCAGGCCGAAGGCGAATTCCCCTTTGCTCGTCTCCAGGGCGATGGCGGTGGTCATGGTCCGCGTGTAGCCGCGGATGTTCCCGCCGAGCATCATGGCCACCCCCACCTCGGCGATGACCCGTCCGAAACCGGCGACCACGGCGGCGATGATGCCGAAGCGGATCTCCAGCAGCAACTGCCAGACGGCACGGAAGCGACCCGCCCCGAGGGTCAGGGCCGTCGTCATGATGCGGGGGTCGGCGCCGGCGACCGCCGCCAGGGTGTAGTTGGCGACGATCGGAGCCGCCAGCACCGTCTGGCCGACGATCATCGCCGCCGGGGTGAAGAGCAGGCCCCACGCTCCCAGCGGCCCCTGGCGACTGAGAAGGCCATAGAGGACCAGCCCGATCACCACCGTCGGCAGCGCCATCAGGGTGTTGAGCCCCGTCACCGCCGCCCGTCGCCCGGCGAAGCGGCCGAGGCCGAGGCCGGTGCCGGCGGGAATCCCGATCAGCGCCGCCAGGACGATGGCGCAACCCGAGGTATACACGGAGGTCCAGACAGCATGCACCACCTCCCGGTCGGCGGCTAGGACCATCGCCAGGGCGGCGCGCAGCGATTCGCTCAGGAACTCCATTCAAGACAATCCATCTTGAAAAACAAAGAATAAAAAAGGATGCACTCGCAAAAACTCAGAAGATGGCTAAGCAAAAATTTCGTCCTACAAGGCTTGGTGGTTTTTCAGGGGCGAAGGCATACATCAGGTATGTCGAGGTCCTGAAAAAACGCCGTAACGCCGTAGGGCGAACTTTTTGCGACGCCATCAAAAAGGGCTCTCCCTGGTGGAAGAGCCCTGCCGATTTCGCCTGTACGCACATGCGAAGCCAGAGGTCTCCTTTCCACAATGGGAGGCCGTGCCGTTTCCAGCAGGGCCCGGACCGTCCGCCGTAGGTCTGACCCTTAGGCGGTACGGTTCGGAGTTTTATGTTTTCGCATCAATCAGTTTTGCAATTCTCATGCACAAACCATACGCCATTCTAAAAAATTGTTCTTCTTTTTACCACAAATAAATTCCGATCGAATCACGAAGTCTGTCCGGCAGGGTGTTCCCGTCTGCGGGAGAAAGTCCAGTGGGAAATGGAAATCCGCGGCGCAAACTCGTTTTTTTAGAGTATATGTCGGGTTCCTCACCAAAACCCGATCGGCACAACCAGCTCAAGGGGAACAATAAAGGACGTTTCGTTCCAAAATGGAACCATGAGATCCATGATTGAACAACTAGACATTCTCAGCCATCCCTTCGTTACCGGGTGAGATTTGTTATATATTCAACAGCTTATAGCTGGTTGAGAAAATGGCATTCTTGTTGCTGTATACCCAACCATCGTTTTATTTAATCTGCTTGCGGCGCAGGTCCGGGCAGAACAATGAATTCCCCAACAAAAAAAGGAGAACAGGACAATGGCATTAGCAGACCAGACTTTCGGATTTTTCATCCCTACCGTTTCGCTCATGGGTGTCGGCTCCTCCAAGGAGACCGGCGCGCAGGTGAAGGCACTCGGCGCCAAGAAGGCGCTGCTGGTTACCGACAAGGGAATCTCGGGAATCGGCATGGCCGACCAGATCAAGAAGCAGGTGGAGGAAGCCGGCGTTTCCGTCGTCATATTCGACGGCGCTGAGCCTAATCCCACCGACAAGAACGTGCATGACGGCCTGAAGGTCTATCAGGACGAGAAGTGCGACTCGATCATCTCCCTCGGCGGCGGCAGCTCTCACGACTGCGCCAAAGGGATCGGCATGGTCGCCACCAACGGCGGACACATCCGCGACTGCGAAGGGGTCAACAAAACCATCAAGCCGATGCCCCCCTTCGTCGCCATCAACACCACCGCCGGCACCGCCAGCGAGATGACCCGTTTCTGCATCATCACCAACACCGACACCAAGGTGAAGATGGCCATTGTCGACTGGCGCTGCACCCCCAACATCGCCATCAACGACCCGGTTCTCATGGTCGGCAAACCCGCCGCCCTGACCGCCGCCACCGGCATGGACGCCCTGACCCACGCCGTCGAGGCCTACGTCTCCACCATCGCCACCCCGATCACCGACGCCTGCGCCATCAAGGCTATCGAGCTGATCGCCGAGTGGCTGCGTCCGGTCGTGGCCAACGGCAAGAACCTCGAGGCCCGCGACAAGATGGCTTACGCCGAGTACCTCGCCGGAATGGCCTTCAACAACGCCAGCCTCGGCTACGTTCACGCCATGGCTCACCAGCTCGGCGGCTTCTACAACCTCCCCCACGGCGTCTGCAACGCCATCCTGCTTCCTTCGGTCTGCGAGTTCAACATGATCTCCAATCCCAAGCGCTTCGCCGACATCGCCGTGGCCATGGGCGAAAACATCGACGGACTCTCGGATGTTGATGCTGCCGCCAAAGGGATCGCCGCCATCCGCCAGCTCTCCTCCGACATCGGCATCCCGGCCGGCCTTAAAGAACTCAACGTGCAGGAAACCGACCTGCGCATCATGGCCGAAAACGCCATGAAGGACGCCTGCATGCTGACCAACCCCCGCACCGCCACCCTCGACTGCGTCGTCGGTGTCTACAAGGCGGCGATGTAATACGGATGACCTTTCGTAGGGGCAATTCATGAATTGCCCCTACATAGTTCCCCCACCTGCCCCTACAACAATAGATATCTCCGAGCCCAGCCGCCTAAAGGAAACGTCCCAGGGTGCAGGGCCAACGGGCTTCGCTGGAAACGGCGGAGCCTCCCTTTCGGAAAGGAGATTTTGTTTCGTCAACCCCGGAAGGGAGAATAAAAAAATGGATAAGATTTTTCGCGTCAATATGTCCGACCTCACCACCTGTGTCGAAGAAGTCCCCCAGAAGTGGGCAGGACTCGGCGGCCGCGGGCTGACCTCGACCATCGTTGCCGAGGAGGTCGTGCCCACCTGTCACCCCCTCGGAGAGCTCAACAAGCTTGTTTTCGCCCCGGGCCTGCTCTCCGGAACCCCCGCCGCCCAGTCCGGCCGCATGTCCTGCGGGGCCAAGAGCCCGCTGACGGGCACCATCAAGGAAAGCAACGCCGGCGGCACCTCGGCCCATCAGTTCGCCCGCCTGGGGATCAAGGCGCTGATCATCGAAGGACTGCCTAAAAAAGACTGCTTCTACAGCCTGCACGTCACCAAGGACGGGGTCACCATCGCCGAGGAGACCGAACTGGTCGGCAAGGGGAACTTCGC
>NZ_KI421420.1:0-3469 GCF_000472285.1 Desulfuromonas sp. TF | reverse complement strand
TACAGCCTGCACGTCACCAAGGACGGGGTCACCATCGCCGAGGAGACCGAACTGGTCGGCAAGGGGAACTTCGCCGTCATCGACGCCGTCACCGGGAAGCTCGGCAAGAAGACCGGCGTAATCACCATCGGCCCGGCCGGGGAGATGAAGATGGCCGCGGCCAACATCTCCGTCAAGGATCCCGACATGAAGATCCGCAGCCACGGCCGCGGCGGTCTGGGCGCCGTGATGGGCTCCAAGAAGATCAAATACATCAGCATCGACGAGACGGGCGCACCCGGCGTGCAGATTGCCGATCCCGAGAAGTTCAAGCAGGCCGCGCGCGTCTTCGCCAAGGCCCTGCTCGACCATCCCGTCAGCGGCGAGGGGCTGCCGACCTACGGCACCAACGTCCTGGTCAACGTCCTCAACGAGGCCGGCGGCCTGCCGACCAGAAACTTCCGCTACGGCCAGTTCGAGGGGCACGACAAGATCTCCGGCGAAACGATGCACGACACCATCGTCGCCCGCGGCGGCAAGCCGAAGCACGGCTGCCATGCCGGCTGCATCATCCAGTGCTCCCAAGTCTACACTGACGAGAAGGGGCAGTACGTCACCTCCGGTTTCGAGTACGAGACCATCTGGGGGCTCGGCGCCGACTGCTGCATCGACAACCTCGACGACATCGCCGTGGCCGACAATCTCATGGACGACATCGGCATCGATTCCATCGAAACCGCCGTTATGATGGGCGTCGCCATGGAGGCCGGCATTCTTCCCTTCGGTGACGGCAAGGGCGTCATCCGTCTGCTCAAGGAAGAAATCGCCCAGGGGAGCCCTCTGGGGCGCGTTCTCGGCGGCGGAGCCGCCTCCGTCGGACGGACCTACGGCGTCACCCGCGTCCCCGTGGTGAAAGGTCAGGGGATCCCCGCCTACGATCCGCGCAGCGTCAAGGGGATCGGCATCACCTATGCCACCAGCACCATGGGAGCCGACCACACCGCTGGCTACTCCGTCGCCACCAACATCCTCGGCGTCGGCGGCAGCGTCGATCCCCTCAAGAAAGACGGCCAGGTCGAGCTCTCCCGCAACCTGCAGATCGCCACCGCCGCGGTGGACACCACCGGGATGTGTCTCTTCATCGCTTTCCCGGCCCTGGACATCCCCGAGTGCCTGCCGGCGCTGATCGACCTGATCAACGCCCGCTTCGGCATCTGCCTGACCGGAGACGACGTCACAAATCTCGGCAAATCCATCCTGAAGACGGAGCGCGGCTTCAATATCGCCGCCGGGTTCACCAACAAGGATGACCGCCTGCCCGAGTTCTTCAAGGAGCCCGTCCCCCCCCACAACGCGGTCTGGGACTTCTCCGACGAGGAAATCGACGCGTTCTGGAACTTCTAAGAAAAGCAACAAGGAGGCCTTTCCGGCTCTCTCTCCATGCCC
The DNA here is from genome assembly GCF_000472285.1 of Desulfuromonas sp. TF. NCBI lineage: Bacteria > Pseudomonadati > Thermodesulfobacteriota > Desulfuromonadia > Desulfuromonadales > Desulfuromonadaceae > Desulfuromonas > Desulfuromonas sp. TF. The sequence goes on along the minus strand of NZ_KI421420.1, from coordinate 2,044 downwards.
GGTGTGGTCCGCCATGGCCACACCGGGATTTTTTTTCGGAGGTGATCGATGAAAGTGACGGTGAAGCTATTCGCCACGTTCAGGGAGGGACGCTTCAAGGTGGAGGATCGGGACTGTCTGGCCGGAATCGACTGCCGCGGAATCGTGGCCGAGCTCGGCCTGCGGGACGAGGAATTGGGGATCGTGCTCGTCAACAGCCGGCACGCGTCCCTTGATCAGGAATTGAGGGAGGGTGACACTTTATCTCTGTTTCCCCTGGTCGGCGGAGGATAAATCAGTTACCTGAATCCCACCACCCTGGCTGCGGGCTCGTGCCCTCCCGCGAGGGATTCGACGGCGGCAAAATTCATTTCCGTTTCAGCCAGCGACTGAACCAGGCCGATCTTTGCATGATCTTCCGCGCTGATTTTGGCGATGTCGCCGGTGATCGCGGCAAAGGCTTCCGCCGTGGTATTTCTGACGCGCAGATAAGGGACGCCGCTGCCGTCGAGGATCTGCCGGGTCACCCGGGAGACAGGCGCCAGGCCGGAGATGACGATGCCGGCGATCTTCTCCCGGTATTCGGGGATCTGGTGCAGTGAAGCGAGCATGACCAGGAGTTCGTCGCGGCTGCTGGTAACCACAATCAGGGTTGAAGGCAGCAGCAGATCGGCCACCCGCTGCGCCGAGGCGGCGCCGAGCTGCACATGATCGACGATCCGTTGCCCCTCTTGAGGATCTCCCGCCAAGGGGGCGTCGAGTACCCTGGAGAGGCGTTGAAGGGTCGGATTGGCCAGTACCGGATGGTAATTGAAGCCGCCCTCCACCTTCAGCCCCATCCTTCCCAGCGCGGTGCGCAGGTAACGCAGGGTCGAGCTGCGTTTTTCCGGTATCAGCTTGTTGGGCATGATCAGCCCGACGTGAGCCCCTTCCTGTCTGAAAAGGGCCAGGTTCATGCTGACCTGGTCGACGACGCTGCCGATCCCTCTGCCCGTCACCATCAGGACCGGTGCGTTCAGAACCCGGGCCAGCCGGGCGTTGCTCAATCCGACGACCGATCCGACTCCGCTGTGACCCGCCCCCTCGATCACCAGGAAATCACATTGCCTTTCCATCTCGGCGCAGGCCCGCTCGATCATTTCCAGAAGCCGCCCTTCCTGAATCTCGCCATCGAGTATTTTTCTGGTCGAACCCGGCTGAAGGACGACGGGCGACATGAATTCCAAGTCCTCGCCCAGCCCGTACACCTGCGCCATGAGAGCGGCGTCCTTGTCGACCAGGGCGCCGCTGAAGAGGGTGGGTTTTGGGCCCACAGGTTTGATGAATCCGACCCGGAAGTGCCTCTTTCTCGCCATGTGAAGGATGGAGAGACAGGTCGTTGTTTTGCCGCAGTTCTGCCCCGTTGCCGCTACAAAGATTTTTTTACACATGGGTTCCTTTCCGGATATCCTGCGCAGGAAAATTCGTGAGCTCAGCGGTTCGGGGTTGAGGGGGGCAGTGACGATGGTTTTTTCAAGCCCTGGCCTGACCGGCCGGATTGAAGTCTCTTTCAATCAGCTCGAGACTCTTGCGCAGCAGAGTGGTTATGCTGATGCCCGATTCTTCGGCCCGTTTTTGCAGGACCTCCATCTCGCGGTGATTGACTCTGCAGGAAATGATGAACTTTTTGGGGTTAGCTGCTGATCTGGCCACGAAATACCTCCTAATGCTGATTTGCTTAGCCTCGGTTTCGCAAGGCGGCGAATGTTTCGTTTACATTATGCAAAGGGGTTGCCACTCTTGCGGAAACGCCGTCAGATGTTGGTTTTTATGTTGCAAACCGGATACTTATGCTTTCTGAAAATGGAGTGATGGCACGCCGGGCTGCGGAGGGGTGATCCATATTGTTACATATAGGGACGGACCGTGACTGTATACGCACAGGTGGTGCGCCGGATCTGACACAGGTGGGCGGGAGAGGAGGCAGTCGAGGCCGGGAGACTATACGGGATAAAAAAAGGGCCGGCGCAATGGCCGGCCCAGGAGGCAAGGAACGAAGAGTCCCCAGGTGAAGCCTTTCAGCTGT
>NZ_KI421419.1:81342-118212 GCF_000472285.1 Desulfuromonas sp. TF | reverse complement strand
CGCCGTGCCCCTGCCGCTGGCTCCGGAGAGGCTCGGCGCGGCACTGCAGGCGATCGCCACGGGGAACTTCGAGGCCTTCAGCCGCCAGGAAGCGACAATCCTGGCGGGGATCGCCGCCCGCCTCGGCGAAGCGAAGCGGCCGGTGCTGGCCGGAGGCATCGATCTTCTCGGGGCCGGGGGATGCCGAACACTTCTGGGGACGGCTCGGGAACTTTCCACCACCGACCGTCCCTGCGGCGCCTCGATCCTTCTGGGGGGACCCAACAGCTTCGGGGGCGCCCTTCTGGCGCCTGAAACCGGCCCGGACGCCGCTGCCCTGCTCACCGGCATCCGGGAGGGGCGGATCAAGGCGCTGGTCTGCCTGGAAGGCGACCCCTTCACCGATCATCCGCATCCGGGCAGGATGCATGAGGCCCTGTCCCACCTGGAATGGCTGCTCGTCCTCGATTATCTGCCCACTGTAACGGCAGGCCGGGCCGACATCTTTCTGCCGACCACGGCGCCGGCGGAGAGTGCCGGGACCTTCATCAACCAGGAAGGGAGGATGCTTGCTTTCGCCTCCGTCTTCGATCCGGGGACGCCGATCGGGGTCACCGGAGACGGCGACCATCCTCCCCGCACCTTCGAGCCGGTCACGCCGGGGAGCGAGCCGAGACCGGCGTGGGCGGTTCTCCATGAGCTGCAGGGGCGATCCGGCTCCCTCGCCTCGATCCGGCGGGAGCTTGAAAAAGCCGATCCGCGCTTTACCGGACTGGCCGACCTGGACCCGGAAGGGACGGGGCGGCGGGTGACCGGAGACGGCAGGATGCCGGCCGAACCGTCAACCTCCCGCCGGCCGGCGGAGCCGGGGAATGGCCTGCGCCTTCTCGCCATGGAATGCCTGTTCGGCTCGGAAGCGATCGCGGCCTTCTCACCGGTCCTCGATCCGGTCCGACCGGAACCGCACATCTGGCTGCACCTGGATGACGCCACCCGCCTTGGGTTGGCGGCTGGCGAAACAGTCCGGCTGACCTCCGATCTCGGCCGGACGTCGGCGACCGTGCGCCTGAGCACGGCCATGGCCCCGGGGCTGGTGCTTATCCCCCGCCTGCGCGGCACCTCTCTGGAAATCTTTGTTCCCGGCCGCAGCCCGCGCAGCTGCCGGGTGGAAAAGGAGGAGACATGATCGACTGGGTGATGGTTCTCCTCACTCTGATCAAGCTCATCCTCATTCTCGGCGTGGTTCTGACCATGGCCGCCTACCTCGTTCTGGCCGAACGCAAGATCCTCGCCCGCATGCAGCTCCGTTACGGGCCGAACCGGGTCGGTCCCTTCGGCCTGCTGCAGCCGCTGGCGGACGTGATCAAGCTGCTGACCAAGGAGGATTTCGTCCCGACGGGCGCGGACAAGTGGCTCTTCATGCTGGCGCCGGGACTGGCAGCCGTGACGGCAATCCTCTCCTTCGCCGTCGTCCCTTTCGCCCCGGCGCTGACGATTTTCGGCCGGGAGGTCCCGATGGTCGTCTGCGACCTCAATGTGGGGGTTCTCTATTTTCTCGGCCTCTCTTCCCTGGCTGTCTACGGGGTCGCCTTGGGCGGCTGGGCCTCAAATTCCAAGTACTCCCTGCTCGGCGGCATCCGTGGTCTCGCCCAGCTCATCTCTTACGAACTCTCCATGGGACTGTCTATCGTTCCGGTGGTCCTGCATGCGCGCTCCTTCTCCCTCACTGAGATCGTCCATGCGCAGGAGACGGTACCCTTTCTGATCACCAACCCGATCGCCTTCTTCATCTTCATGGTCAGTGTGGCGGCCGAATCACGGCGCGTCCCCTTCGACCTGCCGGAAGCGGAGAACGAGATCGTCGCCGGCTTCCATACCGAGTACTCCGGGATGCGCTTCGGCCTCTTTTTCGTCGGCGAATACATCAACATGATCATTCTCGGCTCCGTCACCACCGTCTTCTTTCTGGGCGGCTGGCATGGACCGCTGCTGCCGCCCATCGTCTGGTTCATGCTCAAGGTGCTGGCGGTGGCCTTTTTCTTCATCTGGATGCGCGGCACCCTGCCGCGCCTGCGATACGATCAGCTGATGCACTTCGGCTGGAAGTTCCTCATCCCGCTGGCGCTGGTAAACGTACTGGTGACGGGAGCGGTGCTACTCGCTTTGCGGTAAAACCGTCATTGGTCATTAGTCACTTGTCATTTGTGGAAAAACTTTTAAACAAATGACCAATGACAAAGGACAAAGGACAGCAGTTATGCCTCTCCTACGCGATCTAAAAGGAACCGTCCAGCCCTTCTGGGTGACGCTGCGGAACATGTTCCGCAAACCGGTGACGATCCAGTACCCGGAAGAAAAGCGGCAGCCGCCGCCGCGATACCGGGCGCGGATCATTCTCACCCGCGATCCGGACGGCGGCGAGCGCTGCGTCGCCTGCTACCTGTGCAGCGCCGCCTGCCCGGTCGACTGCATCTCCATGCAGTCGGCGGAGCAGCCGAACGGCCGCCGGTATGCCACCTGGTTCCGCATCAATTTTGCCCGCTGCATCTACTGCGGCCTCTGCGCCGAGGCCTGTCCGACCTGGGCGATCCAGATGAGTCCCGACTACGAGTTTTCCAAGTACGCCTCGATCGATATGGTCTACGAAAAGGAGGATTTGCTGGTGGACCACGGCGGGAAGGACAGCGAATACAATTACTACCGCCACGCAGGCATCGGAGTGGTCAATCCCCGGGGCGGAAACGAAGACGAGTACGGGCCGGTGGATATAAAAACCAATATGCCGTGAGGCGTGAGGCGTAAGGAGTGAGGCGATACGTGCCTTTTCTCCTTACCCCTCACTCCTCACACCTCACGGATTTGAAATGGCAGCTATTCTCTTCTACATCCTGGCCGTGACCGCCCTCGGGGCGACGCTGATGTGCATCACCCGGCGCAACCCGGTGCATGCGGTCATCTACCTGGTCAACGCTTTCTTCGCCCTGGCGCTGATCTTTTACCTCCTCGGGGCGCCGCTGGTCGCTGCCTGGGAGGTGATCATCTATGCCGGCGCCATCATGGTGCTGTTCCTGTTCATCATCATGATGCTGGAACTGGCGCCGACGGAGGTGCCTGCCGGACCCGGCTGGCGGAGTTGGGGGCCGGTGGCGCTGCTGTCGGCCGTGCTTCTCGGCTGCACCCTCCTGCTGATGGCCATCGACCCGGGAGGTGTGGACGGGAAACCCGCATTTTACGCCTCGCCGCGGGTCTTCGGCTACGCCCTGTTCCATGAGTATGCCCTGGCCGTTCAGGTCGTCTCCTTCCAGCTCCTCTTCGCCGCGGTGGGCGCCTATTACGTCGGGCGAGTCGGACCGGGGGGACTGAAACCGGAAGAGGAAGACCGATGATCGTGCCGATGTCTCACATTCTGGCCTTCTCCGGCGCCATGTTCTTCCTTGGTTTCGCCTGTGTCCTGGCGCAGCGCAACCTGATCATGATCCTGATCGGGGTGGAGATCATGCTTAACGCCGTCGGCATCACCCTGGTGGGCGCCTCGGCGCTTTGGCAGCAGGTCGACGGCCAGATCTTCGTCATCTTCCTCATGGCGATGACGTCGGCCGAGGTCTCCATCTCCCTGGCGGTGGTGGTCTATCTGAGCCGGCGCAAGAAGACGATCGAAGCCGATGCTTTCAGCGAGATGAAGGGATGAATCCGAAACTGCTCTTCCTCATACCCCTGCTTCCCCTGGCCGCGGCCACGTTGAACGTGGTCGTCGGGCGGAAACTGCCGCGGCGACTGGCCGAGGCGCTCGCCGTCGGGGCCGTGGCACTGGCTACCCTGGCGACGCTTCTGCTGTGGCCGCTGGCGAAGGAGGGGGGAACCCGAACGGCACTTTACACATGGCTGGCCAGCGGCGAGCTGCAGGTGCCGGTGGAGATCGTCTTCGATCCCCTTTCGGCCGCCATGACCCTGATGGTCACCTTCGTATCAACCCTGATACACCTCTATGCCATCGGCTACATGGCCGAAGAACGTGATTACGCCCGTTTCTTCGCCCTGCTCAATCTCTTCGTCTTCGCGATGCTGACCATCGTGCTGGCAGACAACCTCCTTGTCCTGTTTCTCGGCTGGGAGGGGGTAGGCTTCTGCTCCTACGCCCTGATCGGCTACTGGTATCGGGAAGAGAAGAACGCCGACGCCGGCCGCAAGGCGTTCCTGGTCACCCGCACCGGCGACGTCTTCCTCGGCATCGCCCTGCTTTGGCTCTTCGCTCTCACCGGCACTCTTTCCATCGACCGGATCAACCAGGCGGCGGCCGGCTTCCCCCCGGAGGCTCTCTTCCTGCTCACCCTGCTTCTGCTCGCCGGCGCCTGCGGAAAATCAGCGCAGCTGCCGCTGATGACCTGGCTTCCGGACGCCATGGCCGGTCCGACCCCGGTCTCGGCCCTGATCCATGCCGCCACCATGGTGACTGCCGGGGTCTACCTGCTGGCCCGCCTCTTTCCCCTCGTTTCCCTCTCTCCGGCGGGAATGGCCTGGATAGCCGCGGTCGGCGCCATAACCGCCCTCTATGCAGCCAGTTGCGCCCTGGCGCAGCGGGAGATCAAGCGGGTCCTCGCCTACTCGACCATGAGCCAGGTCGGCTACATGTTCCTGGCCGTCGGTCTCGGCTCCGTGGCGGGGGGGATGTTCCACCTGATCACCCACGCCTTTTTCAAGGCCCTGCTCTTCATGGGAGCAGGGTGCGCCATCCACCTGACGGGGGAGAATGACATCTACCGGATGGGCGGCTTGGCTCGCAGGTCTCCGCTGGTCTTCTGGACCTTCCTCGCCGGAGCCCTGTGCCTGGCCGGAGCTCCCCTGACCGGCGGATTCTTCTCAAAGGATGCCATCCTGCTGGCCGCTTTCGCCGCCGGCGACCCCTTCCACCGTGTTCTCTGGGGGATCGGCCTCTTTACCGCCCTGCTCACAGCCTTCTATACCTTTCGACTGCTCTATCTGGTTTTCGCCGGACAGGCGCGCCACCCCGCCGGCGGCGAGGAACATCACCACCTGCCTGCAGTAATGCGCTGGACTCTTCCGCCTCTGGCGGTGCTCGCGCTCTTCGGCGGGCTGCTCAATCTGCCGGCGGCCTGGGGAGGCGATGGAACCCTGGAGCGTTTCCTGGGCGCCCAGGGCGGTTTCGAAATGCATGCATCCCATTCCCTGGAGTGGTGGCTGACCGGGGTTGCCGTTGCCATTTTCTTCAGCGGCTGGGCCCTGGCCCGCCGGCGCTATATCCCGTTTCCCGGTGAGCGCCCCCGTGCACTCAAAGCCTTCCTGTTGAGCGGATGGGAGGCCGACCGGTTGGTTCAGGCAGTGGTGCTGCGCCCCTTCAACCTCCTCGCCCACTTCTTCTGGCAGTGGACGGACGTGCGCGGCATCGACGGCCTGCTGGAGGGGACCGGCCGTGCCTTGATGGGGCTCGGCCAGTCGCTGCGCCGGACCGCAACAGGCCGCCTGCATACGTATCTGGGCGGCTTTGCCTGGGGGCTGTTGCTGATACTCGCATGGATGCTGGTGGATTATATAGGTACAAGGTAAAAGGATAAAGGTTAAAGGAATCCTGTCTTCTCCTTTATCCTCGATCCTTTTACCTTTATCCTCGATCCTTTAACCTTTAACCTCGGACCTTTTACCTTGAACCTGGACTCCTTCCCCTGGCTCTCCTCTCTCATCGTCCTGCCGATGGCGGCCGCGGCGCTCTGCCTTCTGCTGCGGCATCATCCGCGGGTGAGCCGCTGGATCGCCCTGGTGACCACCCTGGCTATTCTGGTGACGGCGGTCGGGCTCTTCGTCACCGGCGGCGGTCAGGGGGGCTGGCTTCGGTACGAAGACCATCCGTGGATCATCCCTTTCGGCATCCGCTACACCCTGGGACTGGACGGCATTTCCCTGCTATTGGTCCTGCTGACCGCCCTCACCCAGCTGCTGGCCATCGTCATCTCCTGGCGCCGCAAATACCAGGTGGCGATTTTCTTCTCCATGCTCCTGTTCATGGAGGGGGGGATCATGGGGGTGTTCCTCGCCCTCGACCTTTTCCTTTTCTATCTCTTCTGGGAGGTCATGCTCATCCCCATGTTTTTTCTCATCGGTGTCTGGGGACACGAGCGGCGGGTCTATGCGGCGGTCAAGTTCTTCATCTTCACCATGGCCGGCAGCCTGCTGATGCTCCTGGCAATCATCGCCCTCTACCTGCTGCACGGGCAGCAGACAGGAGAGTACACCTTCGCCCTGGCGGCGCTGCAGCAGACCGATATCCCCGGCGCCATCGAGCCGTGGCTCTACGCGGCCTTCCTGCTTGCTTTCGTGGTCAAGGTGCCGCTGGTTCCCCTGCATACCTGGCTTCCCGACGCCCATACCGAGGCGCCGACGGCCGGCTCCCTCGATCTGGCCGGGCTGCTGCTCAAGACCGGCCTTTACGGTCTAATCCGCATCGCCTTTCCTCTCTTCCCGGAGATGGCCCAGGCCTCCTTTCCGCTGCTGGCGGTCCTTGCCCTGACCGGCATCTTCTACGCCGCCTGGATCGCTTATGCTCAGCACGATCTCAAACGTCTGATCGCCTACTCCTCGGTGGCTCATGTCGGCTTCATGGTGCTGGGATTCTGCGCCTGGGATGCAATCGCCATGGAGGGGAGCGTGCTGCAGATGTTCAATCACGGGATCACCACCGGAGCGCTCTTCATCATGGCCGGGATGATCCAGCACCGGGCCGAGACCCGGGATCTGGGGCAATTGGGGGGCCTGTGGGGACGGGTGCCGATCCTTTCTTTCTTCTTCCTCTTCTTCTCCCTGGCCTCCCTCGGCCTGCCCGGGCTGAACAACTTTGCCGGCGAGATCCTGATTCTGCTCGGCGTCTTCCGCGTCAACCCCCTCTGGGGCGCCCTGGCCCTGGGCGGGGTCGTGTTCGCCGCCGCCTACATGCTGCGCGCGGTCCAGGGGGTGATCTGGGGTCCGCCCGGACCGATGAAGCATGCCGAATGCTGGGTTGATCTGGAGCCGCGCGAGATGCTGGTACTGGTGCCGCTGGCCCTGCTCGTTCTCTGGCTCGGGCTCTACCCCGAGCCTTTCCTGGCTCCGATCCGCGAGCCGGTTCAGCGCCTGCTGGGAGGGACATCCCTGCTGGCACTTAAAGGAGGGATGCCGTGACTCGAGCCGATCTCTCCGCCCTCTTTCCGATTCTGATCCTCGCTCTCGGCTCAACAGGAGTGCTGCTCCTCGGGGCCTGGTGGCCGCGCCGCAGCCGCCTGGTTCTGCTCGGGACGGCGATCGCCCTGGCTGCGGCAGCCGCGGCCGCCTTCCATACGCCGCCGGTGGCGGAGATCACCCGGATGTACGGCGCCGGACCCTTCGCCCGTTTCTTCACCGCCCTCTGGTCGCTGACGGCTGCGATCACCCTGCTCCTTTCGGTGCGCTATGCCCACGAACGCCGCTTCGCCGGCGGGGAATATACCGCCCTGATCCTCTTCGCCGCCGCCGGGATGGCCCTGCTTTCGTCCGCCACCTCCCTGGTCGGCTTCTTCCTCGGCCTGGAGGCGTTCACCCTGGTGCTTTATATCCTGATCGCCTTCCACAAGGACGATCCACAGGGGGCCGAGGCGGGGCTGAAGTACCTCGTCCTCGGGGCGGTGGCCACCGGCTTCCTCGCCTTTGGAATCGCCCTGGTGTACACCTCCAGCGGCACCTTCCATCTGCCTGAGGCGATGGCTGGTATCGCCTCAGGAGCGCAGATGCGGCCCATCGGGCTTCTCGGCTGGGGGATGCTCCTGGTGGTGATCGGCTTCAAGGTTTCCCTGGTCCCTTTCCACCTCTGGACACCGGACGTCTACCAGGGATCGCCGGCGCCGGTGACCGGTATCCTGTCCACCGGATCCAAGGGGGCGGTCTTCGCCGCCCTGATCACCGTATTGGCGGGAATGCCCGCGCGCGGAGACCTGGCACCGCTTCTCTGGGCCCTGGCCGCCCTCTCCATGGTTTTCGGCACCCTGGCTGCCCTGAACCAGGAGAACATCAAGCGGATGCTCGCCTACTCCTCGGTGGTGCACATGGGCTATACCCTTCTCGCCCTGCTCGCTGGCGGGGCGTCCGGGAACCGCGCCGTGGCCTTGTACCTGGTCGCTTACTCCGTCGCCAACCTCGGGGCCTTTGGAGTCATCGCCTCCCTCTCCGGACCGAAGGGAGAGCCGCAGAACCTAGATGATTTCCACGGCATCGGCTGGCGCTTCCCCTTCCGCTGCGCCGTCCTGGCGGTCTTTCTCTTCTCCCTGGCCGGCATTCCCCCTACCATCGGCTTCGTCGGCAAATTCGCCATCTTCCGGGCCGCCATCGAAGCCGGCTACGGCTGGCTGGCCGTCCTCGGCATCCTCGCTTCCCTTGTCTCTCTCTACTACTACCTGCGGGTCATCGTCTACATGTTCATGACCTATGAATGCGAGGTCGAACATGCCCGAGGCGGCGCTTCCGAACACACCGCCCTTGCCATCTGCCTGGCCGCGACCCTGGCTCTCGGCATGTTCCCCGGGCCCCTGCTCGACCTCATCGGACTTATTATCCCTTGAGGCTTCCTCCCTGCTTTCAGAGGTGGTTATGGGCGACTCTTTCTCACGGCGATGGTTCCAGGCAAAGCTGATACGCTCGCGCGACCGACATGAACTTGGTATCCTGTTGACCATCTTCCTGATGGCCGGCGGGGCATGGGCGTTTATCGAACTGGCGGAAAACGTGGTGGAGGGCGATACGCATGCCTTCGACATGCTGATCCTGCTGGCCTTGCGGAATCCCGCGGATCTTTCCGATCCGATCGGGCCGAAATGGGTCGAGGAAATCGGCCGCGATTTTACCGCCCTCGGCGGCATGGCCGTCCTCATGCTGCTGACTTTTGCCGTGATCGGGTTTCTCCTGCTTGAGCACAAACGCCGCACGGCGCTGCTGGTGGCCGTTGCAGTGGGGAGCGGCATTTTTCTCAGTCTGCTGTTGAAACAGGGGTTCGACAGGCCGCGACCCGACCTGGTGCCGCACGAGTCCTATGTCTATACGATGAGTTTTCCGAGTGGGCATGCGATGATGTCTGCGGTGACCTATCTGACCCTGGCGGCCCTGCTCTGCCGGGTGCAGAAAAGGCTGCGGATGAAGCTGTACCTGCTGACCCTGGCTATTCTCCTGACTATAGGGGTGGGCATCAGCAGGGTCTACATGGGGGTTCACTGGCCGACGGATGTACTTGCCGGATGGACTGCCGGCGCATTATGGACATTGGCGTGCTGGCAGTTCGGCCGCTGGCTGCAGTACCGGGGCCGGATCGAACCGGAAGGCGCTTCACCTCAGGAAGAAACGGAGGAGGGGAAGGATCCGATTGGGGGACACTAGGAAGTAAATGAGGAAGGCCGGAATACTCCCGATGGTAGGTGCTGTTTGTCTTTCCCGGAGAGTTTCTCTGGTTCGGTTTCAGATTCCGAATCGTAAATCAGGCCGCGGGCCAGAAAGTAAAGTTCCTCCCGCTCTTTTTCATGGATATCCAGAGCTCGGCAGACTCCGTCCCACCGTCCCAGATCATATCCAAACTGGAATCCATCCGTCTGGCTGTAACGACCGCCGATCTTCCCTGCGGCAAGGAGGGCCAGGGCAAGACCTTCAAGGCGCAGCAGGGACGAATCCCCTGCGAGAACAAGTCCGGCGCCGGCAATCAACAGAACGATCAATACCCAGGTGGGAATCAGCCACCAGACCTTCGTCTCGGTCCAGTACCTGGGCATCAACTTCCGCCATTCATCTTCCGACACCTCCGCAAGCCGGAAAACTTTGACCCCAAGACGCCTCTTGCGTACCTCATCCATTCCAGTCTCCATTCTATCTTTATTTTTCTGTGTATTCCCGCGATATCGTGCATTGCAAGGTCCGGATTATCCAAATCTACCGCAAGTCCTTTCCTTGTCAACAGATGCGACTTACTCCGGGCAATTCCTTTCCTCCGTGGCGCACCCTATGACGGATGGTCGGAAATGCCTGTCCCGCAACGGGAAGGAATCAGGGGCTCTTCTCCTTTCGGAACTTTACGCCGCGGCGCCAGGCTCTGGTAATATTTTAAATAATCCAATTTATCATAAGGAGCATACCATGGATCCTCGCATCGAAAAATTCTTGAGTTCCCAGGCTTTCGGCGTTGCCGGCGCCTCGACCAATCGGGAGAAGTACGGCAACAAGGTACTGCGCTGCTATCTGGCGAACGGCAAAAAGGCTATTCCGATCAATCCACGAGCGGATAAGATCGAGGGGGTTCCCTGCGTCGCCGGCGTTGCCGACCTCCCCCCGGACGTCAAGAGCCTCTCAGTCATCACGCCGCCGAAAATAACCGAGACGGTTGTTGACGAGGCCATTGGCAAAGGTGTCGAGAACGTCTGGATGCAGCCCGGCGCCGAGAGTCCCGCAGCAGTAGAGAAATGCCGGAAGGCCGGCATCAACGTTATCGCCGACGGAAGCTGTCTACTGGTGGTGCTGGGATACAGAGAGCATTGAAGAAAAAAACCGGGATTAATCCGTTGAGCCTGGTGGCTGGTGGCACCAGGATGAAAAAAGGCGCCCCGAGCGTTTTTCGCCGGGGCGCCTAAATTTACTTCAAGATGGAAGCAGCCGTCAGGCCCTGGTGATTTCCACGACGGCACGGTTCCGGCCCTGCGGGATCACCTGCTGGATATTGAGCTCCCTGAAGTGATAGGGAGCGAAGAGCAGACCCTTGGGCACATTGCCGCTGATAAGCACGGGGCCCTGGGCCGAGCCGGCGGTGGAGGTCACTTTGATCCTCCCGCCGTCCTCGACGCCGCAGGCTTTGGCATCCTCGGGGTGGATTTCGATATAGCCGGAGGGGGCTGCCTCCAGGCAACCGTCGGCATAGGTGGAGGTGGTGCCGAAGTGAGAGAGGATCTTCCCACTGAGAAGCTGCAGACCGGTTTCGGCCGGACTCCCCTCGACCGGGATGTAGGTCAGGCTCTTCTCTTCGGGGACATAGGGCTCCTTCAGGCAGGGGCGGCACCTCCCGTGGCCGGTGAAGCAGACCTCGCTGTAGAGAGGTGTCAGCTTCTTCAACTCGCTTAGCACCGCCTCGGCGTTAAGTGGCTGTTGGCCGTTTCCTGAAACCCGGGCATAGAGGTCCGCCAGGATTTCCAGGTCTTCCCGGGCCTCGCCGACGGGAGTCAGCGCCTTGCCCAGACAGCTGACCCGGTGATCGAGGGAGGTGACGCTTCCGCTCTTCTCAGCGAAGGAAGTTCCGGGGAGCACCACGTCGGCCATGGCGGTCAATTCGGAGGAGAGGATATCCTGCACCACCAGGAACTCGACCTTCTCCAGCGCCTTGCGCCAGCGGCCGCTCTCGGGGAAAGAGGTCACGGGGTTGGTGGCGGCCAGGTAGAGGAACTTGATTTCCCCCTTTTCGATTCCCTCCAGGATGCCCAGGGCGTCACGGCCGCCGTCCGGCAGCTTGACCTGCCAGGCCTGCTCGAACCGGGACTTAGCCGAGGCATACTCCTGGTAGCCGGGGAGGGACTCGGGGTAGACTCCCATGTCGAGAAGGCTCTGCATGTTCCCTTTTTCATTGACCGGGAAGAGTCCGCCGATATCGCCGTGCAGAGCCCCGGTCACCAGGGCGAGATTGCCGATCGCAGCGATCTTCAGTTCAGCCTGGTCGCTCTTTATAACATCCTCGCCGAAGATGATGGCCACTGAACCGGCGGCGCCCAGATAAAGGGCCGCTTCTTCGAGGAGTTGCAGTGACAGTCCCGTCTCGGCAATCGCCTCCTTCAGGTCGACCGCCAGCAGATGGGCCTTGAGTTCATCGAGGTTTTCCACATACCGGGTGAGAAACGCCTCGTCCGCCAATCCCTTCTCCAGGATGATCCGACCCAGGGCGTTGGCCAGAAAGACTTCGCTGCCCGGTCGGTAATGAAGAAAGGTTTCGGCATAGCGGGTCAGCTTCACCCTGCGCATGTTGGCGACGACCAGCTTGCCGTCCCGCTTGCGGCAGGCGGTTTCGATCTGCCAGTCGATGGCCGGTGCTTCTGCGGTGACATCGGAGGCGAAGACCAGTACCGCCTCGGACTTGCCGATGCGATCCAGACGGTTGCTGGGGCCCTTCAGACCGAGGGCGGCATCGAGGGCCTTGAGAGTCCTCAAGGCGCCGAAACGGGCCTCTGAATCGATATTATTGGTCCCTACGGCAGCCCGGAAGAACTTCTGAAAAAGATAGCTCTCCTCGTTGGTCAGGCGCGGCGAGCCCAGTCCAGCCAGGGCGTCGGCACCGGCACTTGCCCGCAGTTCGCGGATCTTGTCAGCCACGGCTTTCAATGCCTCGTTCCAGGTGGCCGGCTGGTTTACCCCGTCCTTCCTGAGGGCAGGCCGCCGGAGCCTCTTCTCCGAGTTTATATAACCGTACCCGAAAAATCCGCCGACGCAGAGAGTTCCGTCGTTGACGGTCACGCCGTCCTCGGAGGTGACCCGGAGAACCTGATTATTCTTGACGTTGAGGTCGATCTGGCAGTGACTGCCGCAATAAGTGCAGGTGCTGGGGATTCGGGTCAATTCCCAGGGGCGTGCCTTGAACCTGAAGGGTTTGGAGATCATGGTCCCTACGGGACATACCGCAACGCAGCTGCCGCAGTACTCGCAAAGCTCAAGGTGTTTGTCGATGAAAGCCTTGTCCCCGGTTTCGTTCAGGAAGAGCGACTGCGAACCGATCACCTCATGGCAGACCTTGACGCACTTCTCGCAGAGCACACAGCGGTTGGGAACCTGCTGGATCAGAGGCCACTCGTTGATCGTCGGGTGATTGACGTCTTCGGCTTCGAAGGGCTGAGACGCCACATCGAATTCATAGCAGATGTCCTGCAGCTGGCATTCCCCGCCGGCATCGCAGACGGGACAGTCGAGGGGATGATTGACCAGAAGGAGCTCGACCACCTGCTTGCGGATGGCCTGAAGCTTCTGGGTGCGCGTGGTGACGACGATCCCCTCTTTGACCGGCGTATTGCAGGCGGTCTGCGGCCGGTCGATACCTTCCACCTCCACCACGCAGATCCGGCAGGCCCCGGTCGGGGAGATCTTTTCCAGCCAGCAGAGGGTCGGGATGGTGATGCCCACCTGGCGGGCCGCCTCAAGAATCGTCGTCCCAGCAGGTGCGCTTGTTGTTTTGCCGTCGATCGTCAGAGTGACCATAATGTTTTCACCTCAAAAAAACGGCAAAAGGCTGAGGGCGGCTAACCCATCTACCCTTCGCCTTTTGCCCTGATACGATTCGTTCTTATACCGCCATCATGGCCACACGGTAGCACCGCAGACACCGCTCCGCTTCCCGAACCGCCTGACTGTCCTTGAGCCCGAGTTCCACCTCGGAGTAGTTCTTGAAGCTCGCCCGCTGCCGCCCGTGGATCTCCGCCTGGTTTTCCCTGGCGGCGGCATCGAGTACGGGAACCTCTTCATTCTTGTCGTAAACCCCGAGGTGGGAGAGGATATCTTCCATGATATCGTCGTCGCTGAGATAGACCTGCCCCTCTTCGAGATAGCGCTGGATGACCCGGGCGGCCCGGTGCCCGCTGCCGACGCATGCCACGACGGTGAGAGGGCCGATTTCGGCATCCCCGCCGGCAAAGACCCCGTCGAGGTCGGTAATCAGAGTTCGGGAAAGAGGGTTGCCCATGCCGTCCTTCAGCTCCCGGTCGGCCGCATTCTTCAGGGGGAGGTGCTTGGTGACAACGGTATTCCAGCGGGTGATGTCGATCCCCAGGTCCTCGGGAATGAAGGAGAGGTCGGGATCCTGGCCGATGGCCGGAATGACCGTATCACATTCGATGACATATTCACTTCCGGGGACCGGCGCGGGGCGGCGGCGTCCTGATTCGTCCGGCTCGCCGAGCGCCATTTTGACCACCTCCACGCCGACGACCTTGTTGTTCTCGGTGACGATGCGGGTCGGATTGACCAGAAATTCGAACTGAACCCCTTCCTCTTCGGCTCCGTCCACTTCCCAGGAATCGGCCGGCATCTCCTTGCGGGTCCGGCGATACACCAGGATGGAATCTTCCGCCCCTTCTCGCAGCGCGACGCGTACGCAGTCGATGGCGGTGTTGCCGCCGCCGACCACCACGACCTTCTTGCCCATGCCGGTCGGCTGTCCCATGTAGGCCTCGCGGAGAAAATCGATGCCGCCGGGAAGAAAGCCTTCGTACCCCTTGTCCTCGCCTTCAACCCCCATGGGCTTGGAGCGATGGGCGCCGGGAGCGAGGAAAACGGCGTCGTATTTTTCCTTCAGCTCGGCCAGTGGGATATCCTTGCCGATCCGGGTGCTGTAGATGATCTCCACCCCGAGGCTGCTGATGATGTCGATATCTCGTTGCAGAAGATGACGCGGCATCCGGTAGGCGGGAATGCCCACGGCGATCATACCGCCGCCGAAGCCTTCGGGAAGCGCCTCGTAAATGGTGACGGGATACCCTTCGAGGGCCAGGTAATAGGCCGCCGCCAGTCCGGCCGGCCCGGCCCCGACCACGGCCACGGTCTTGTCCCTGCGAGGCTTGGGCTGCATCGGCGGAGTCTTGTGGTGCTTCCACTCGTAATCGGCCGCCGTGCGCTTGAGAACCATGATATTGATCGGCTCATCCACATTCTTGCGACGGCAGGCGGTTTCACAGGGATGCGGGCAGACCCGGCCGCAGACCGCCGGCAGCGGCATGCTTTCCCGGATCACGGAGAGGGAGTGGCCGTAGCGGCGGTCCTTGATCGTTTCAATATAGGCCGGAATGTCGATGTGGGCAGGACACTTGTCCTGGCACGGCGCGGTAAGTTTGACCTTATAGGATGCCGGCTTCGGTTTGCGCTCGCCGCGGATATAGGCGAGATAATCGTCGCGGAAATGCTTGACCGTATCCAGCACCGGCACCGCGGAGGTCATGCAGAGGGTGCATTTGCAATTCTCCAGCAGTCCGGCGATACTTTCGATGGTCGCCAGATCACGCTCTTCCCCATGGCCGGAGACGATGCGGGCGAGGGTATCCTGCATGACGCGGGTGCCGCGCTTTCCGGGGGTGCATTTAGCGCAGCAGTAATTCTCCTGGACCCGCCTGGCATATTCGGCGGCCATGGCCACCACATCCACTCCCGGGCTGGTGAGGATCACCCCATCCCATCCCATAAAGGCGGACCACGGGCGATCGCCGTCGTAGGTCACCGGCAGCTTCTTCTGAAAAATCTCAGTTTCGCTGCTGCCTCCCTGGCGGTTATCGACGATGTTTCTTCCCCAGCTGGAAAATACGACCTGAGACAAATCGGCCTCCTGTATAGTTCCGTCGTTCTCACTCCATAAAAGAAGAACGAAAAACTTCCTAAGAAAAGGGAAAGACTGCTCTTTCCCGGTAATTGCCTCGCGCTATTCTGTATACAGTATGCAGTTAAATACCATAAGGAGGGAATCTAAATCAAGGGAAATTTTCCCCAACGTCTTTCACTTCCGGACAAATAAGACCTTGGAATGACGCATATTTTACCCGTGATTCGGAGGGTCTGCAGGAGGACGGCTCCTGCGGGCGAGGAATCGCCCCGACAGGGGTCAGGGGATGCCGGAAAAAGGGGAAATGATACGCCAGGCACCCGGGTGATAACGGTCGCCGCCTTGATAGGCCCACTCCTGCTGCAGGCGGAACTGTCGGACCGTGGCCGAGGGCAAGAGATAATACTCCAGGACGATGGAGGTCTCCGCCCGCCCGGCCTCTTCCCGAAGGTCGACCGATTCCAGGCGGACATCGACGATATGCAGGTCCTTAAGATCCCCGAAGCGCTGCCGAAAGGTTTCCCGATACTCTTCGGAGTAGTGCCGGGAGGCGCCGTCATGGTCCATCCATCGCAGGCGCTGCACATAGTCGCGGCCGGCGGTCTCGAATTCCTGACCGGGGCGCGCCATCATCCCGCAGGACAAGAGCAGAAATGCCGACATCAGGGTGGCAAGTCCCTTTCCCAAACTCATCATCTTTTTTTCAGACTCCCTTGAATTTCCATGATTCCTGGTTACACTGAATCCTTGTATAAAGGCAGAGATCCAATGCGGGCGTTTTCGGCCCCTGATATTTACCTTTTGAATTACAGGAAATCAGCAGATGAAAAAGGTCGAAATCTACACGAAGAGCTATTGCCCTTACTGCAAAAGAGCCAAGGAACTTCTGCGCATCAAGGGCGTGGAGTTCACCGAGTACGACGTCACCACCGATCCGGTCAAGGAGCAGGAAATGCACCGCCGCGCGGGACGGCAAACGGTGCCGGAAATTTTCGTGGACGGCGACCTGCTGGGTGGATGTGACGACCTCTTCGACCTGGACGAAAAGGGCGAACTGAACGGAATCCTGGGCCTTACCGCCAATCCCGGCGAATAGCCGCCATCAGTTCCAATGCCAGATCCACCTTGCCGAAAGGCGGCATGAGATACCAGCCGCCGACCCTTCCCCTGCCGGCCTCCACCAGTTCCATGGCGAGATCCAATCCCTCCCGGACCCCCGACTCGCCGCTTTTGCCCCGCATGCGCCGGCGCACCTCGTCCGGCAGGGTGATCCCGGGCACCTCGTTATGCAGGAACTCGGCGTTGCGCTCGCTCACCAGAGGGAGAATTCCCACCAGGACCGGGATGCCCTGCGGTGCGGTGCGCTCCAGCAGAGTGTCCAGAATCTCTCGTGAATAAACCGGCTGAGTTTGCACGAAGCGTGCCCCCGCCGCGACTTTTTTCTCCAGACGCCTGAGCTGGCCGTCCATGCTGGGCAGATTGGGATTGAAGGCGGCGCCGAGAAGAAAGCTGCTGCAAGCTCCGAGGTCCGTCCCGAGAAGACTCTCTCCCCGGTTCAAGGCGGAAAGAAGCTGCAGAAGCCCTACGGAATTGAGATCGAAAACGCTGGTGGCCCCCGCCTCGCCTCCAACGGATACGGGATCTCCGGTCACAGCCAGGATATTGCGGAGCCCCAGCAGGTGAGCGCCCATCAGTTCCGAATGGAGGCCGATCAGATTGCGGTCGCGGCAGGTGACATGAACGATCACCTCGGCGCCGGTTTCATCCTGGATTTTCTTTCCGAGAGCCAGGTTCCCCATCCGGATTCGGGCAAGGGGGTTTTCCGCCAGGCTGATGGCGTCCACCCCCGCCCCGGCCAGGGTGTGTGCCGCCGCCAGAACCTTCGTGCAGTCGATTCCCCGCGGCGGATCGATTTCGACCGTCACCACCGGCCGCCGGCCCCACTCGTCGAGAAAGGTTTTCGGAGCCGCCTCTCTCCTTTCCTTCTCCCCGGCGACGGGAGTCTCCACCCGAGGCCGGCGCGGCCGAGGCTCCGGTCCGGCTCCGGCAAGGGCCCGGGCCAGGGCTCGGATATGGTCCGGAGTGGTTCCGCAGCATCCCCCCACAAGGGAGGCGCCGGCCGCGGCCATCTCCCGCCCCATGGCGGCGAAATATTCGGGGGTGGCCAGATAGATGTAGCGCCCGTCCACGTACTGGGGAAAACCGGAGTTGGCGAAGGCCGACAGCGGCAGAGCGGAAACCGCCCCCATGCGGGAGAGAACCTTGAGAAGATCCCGCGGGCCCGAGCCGCAGTTGGCCCCCAGGACGGCGGCGCCGGCGGCATCCAGGCGGCGGGCCGCTTCCTCGGCGGACACCCCTTCCCGGGAGCGCCCCTCCTCCAGAAAGGCCATCTGCGCAACGGTGGGGAGACCGAGCTCTCCGGCAATGGCCAGGGCGGTCTCCAGGTCGTCCAGGGCGGAGAACGTCTCGAGAATGAAAAGGTCGACCCCTCCCTGCGCCAAGGCTTCCATCTGCTCGCGCAGCACTTCCTTCTTCTGCTCGGGGGTGATTTCGCCCGATTCCCCGCGGGGGCGGATCAGGGGACCCACCGCCCCGGCGACAAACCGCTCCGGCCCGGCCGCGGCGCGTGCAAGTCGGGCGCCGGCCTCGTTGATGACCCGGACCTTTTTCTCAAGGCCGATAGCCCCAAGCCGTAGCGCGTTTGCCCCGAAAGTGTTCGTTTCGAGCAGTTGGGCACCGGCATCGACGTAATCGGCATGAACGCCCCGCACCAGGTCGGAATCGATCAGATTGAGATATTCGAAATTGGCATCCAGAGGAACCCCGCGACTGTACAGGAGCGTCCCCATGGCACCGTCGCCGATGATGATTTCGGAAGCCAGACGTTCGAGAAACAGTTTTCCTCTTTGATCCGCGTTGATCATAAAAAACTCTTGAAAGGAGTGGAAATCGAGCCAAAATATAAAACAGCTCCGCCCTTCTTATGTCACAGATCACTGAAAAAATAAAGGCTCTCCGATGAGATTCTGTACCTCGGACGCCCTGCCGCATTGCCGCGACGCCTAGAGGCGAAACAGCTCGTGGCGGATATGCAACCGAAGGGGTGACGTGACCTGATGTGAAAAGTTCCAGGGTATCTGGGAATTGATTTTAGGACGATTATCTCACTTGTTGAGAGTCGAGAGGAAAAAGCTGCTATAGCCCCAGCAGCGGGGAGTGTTCTCTGTACGCTGCTGGGGTTTCGTGTTTGATCAGAAAAATAGTTCAGGGCTGATTCTGAACCGTCTTGTCAGATTTGCGATGTGTGTCCTGGTTAAATTCTTCGATCCGCTCAGGATTTGAGATACCAGAGATTTTGAGCCGATCTCTTCCTTCAGATCGGAATATGACAGGTTGTGCTGATCAATGAGCACTCTTAGCGTTGAGACTCCCGGGTCGCCGGTCTCAACCTCTTGGATGTAGTTGCTCACACTCTCAAGGCTGTTTTCGTACTTCTCGATTGAGTCGGCAACCATGTCGATCATACGAAGCAGCGGCTCCCCCTCACGGTCCTCGGCCTTCGTAATCAAGTGCTCGACAAGATCCAGAGCGAACTCGTAGTCTTCTTCGGTTTCGATTTCAATTACCCGGTGTGCAGTTTTGAAGAAGGAGAGAAACGAAGCTTCAAGTTTTTTTGCTGTCGCCGTATTCATCATTTCTCCTTTCTGTATTTCCTGCAAAGCTTGTCGTATTCTGCGTGCGTGACGATGTGTTTGACGTAGAATTTCTGGTTGGTGAATAGGACCATCGCCATGATCCGCAGATTGTTACCGCCGATGTCTATCACGTACCACTTGTCCTTGTACTTGAAGTTATCAATGCTTGGAAATATTTGTTTCAGCTCCTCCGGGGTTTTGAATGTCCCACTATTCAAGACCCGGTAAGCGTCCATGATCGCTGTTTTATCATTCGGGAACCTTCTGGTAGCCTCCTCGAAAGCCCTCTTGCGAATAACGTGCATTCCATCTCCATCAATAGGCGGTGTTTACTTTGAGTAAACAGTACCACATTGCAAATTGGTTTACAAGAAGTAAACTCAGCAGGTCGAGCCAGCTCCACACCCTCCCGGAAGAACTGGCAAAGAATGTCCTCCAGATCCGATGTTATCTCCCGAAGATGAATAGCCGTCACCATATTTCCATGGGTGATCTTACACACTCCTGCAATGCGAGAAAACCCCGCCCAGATCACCAAGCGGGGTTATGATATTTAAGATGCCGTGACTTATAAAAACTCAACAACTATTCATAATGCGTCCACATTCGCAGCATCTTCACCGTTCTTGTCTCTTCCAGAACCTGGTAGACAAGTCGGTGCTGAATGTTGATTCGACGGGAATATGCTCCAGCCAAATCGCCAACAAGCTTCTCATACGGAGGCGGGGTCTGATATGGATTCTCCGCTAGGACACCAAGCAGCTTTTCGGCTTTCGGCTTCAGTCCTGAAGCCGATAATTTCTTCGCATCCTTCTGGGCTTGCTTGGTAAAAACGATCCGCCAACTCACCAGTCAAGGTCCTCGTCGCACTCATCGACAGGGGTATTCATCCCCTCAACAATTGATTCCTTCATGCCCGGCACAGAATGGAGATAGAGCGTCTCCTGAACCGCCCGCCAATCGTCTTCAGCGATCAGGACCGCATTGCCGCGCTTACCGGTGATTTGTACAGGCTCATGCGATTCGGAAACTTCATCGAGAAGTTTATAGAGGCTTTTCCTTGCTTCAGTCGCCGTAATAGTAGTCATTTTCTTCTCCTCTTAAGGTACGTTAAAGCGTACGCCAAATGGAGTCGATAGTCAACTGAAAACAGAACTCGAAAACCATAGGTGTTCAGCGCCAGGAAAAGACTGTATCACGAGAAAAAGGCCATCCAATGCGGCGAAAAGAACAGACTTTGGAAGGTGTCGTATAAGTCACGACAATGTCAGACAGGGGATAAGCGTCCGGCCAGTCGTGAATTTTGAGACAGCGATTCCGTTGTCGACGGCGCCCTGTTGTGGATTAGTAGTGCATTTTCTCACCACCTGACTAGAAGTACGAAGGGTGAGCAGGGGGAAATTTCACAGGTCACGATCGTCGTCAGTACAATGCCGAAAACCGAATTGGGAACCTCTCGTGTCAATGGTTGAAGTGGCCTTGGTCAAGCATCATCTGCAATGGAATCAATTTCCTGCGGGGCTGTTTGTGGTGGATTGAATTCCCGCATGAAGATGCCCCAGAAGGCTACGAAGAGGGCAGCGAGCAACGGCCCGATCACGAACCCATTCATTCCGAATAGCACGAAGCCGCCGAGCGTCGAAAGCAACACGATATAATCCGGCAGCTTGGTGTCGCGCCCCACGAGAATCGGGCGCAGGACTTTGTCGACAAGGCCGATGACTCCCACTCCGAAGGCTGCCAGAATCAGCCCCTGCCCCCAGTGGCCGGTGGCAGCCAGGTAAATCGCGACCGGTCCCCAGATCAGACCCGCCCCGACAACAGGCAAAAGCGACAATAAGGCCATCACCACGCCCCACAGCAACGCACCCGGGATGCCGAGAAGCCAGAAGATCAATCCTCCCAAGGCTCCCTGCACGGCCTTTACAATACCCCTACCGCCGGGTTCTTGTGCCAACCGACTTCTCTGATGCGTCGCGGCAGGCCCTAGCCGCCACAACTTTTCTGGCACCTGGAGCCGGCATCGATCTGCTGCATGTGTACGGGATCTGGGGAGAGGAGCAGTTGAGCATGGCCGGTGCGGTCGAAAAAGCGGAACAGTACCGGCAGCGAACCGAATTATGGGCGATGACATCAATGGACAGATGGCGGCTGGATATCGACCTCGCCGGGCATCCTGTCGAGCAGCATGTGCGAAAGGGATACGCCTCCTCCGGAACCGTCCAGTTTGCCGCGGACCGTAAAAACGATCTAGTCGTCATGGGGACCGTCCGCCGCACGGGCGTTTCCAATGTCCTGATCGGCAATGTCACCGATCATGTTTTACGCACGGCACCATGTGACATTCTTATCGTTCCGCAAAACGCCTGAAAGGCAAATCAGGTCATCCTTTCAGAAGTATCACTTGCAAAGGCTTTGCGGATTACTTTAATCGATATCCTTCCTCCTTTCCCGGTATTCGTCAGGGGTGATCTCGCCTTCTCTGTATCGATCCATGAGAAGATCGGCCCTGGCTCTGCTTTCAGGATCGGACAACCGGATTTGCATCAGTATGGCCCTGACGACATATCCCAGCCCTGCCAGGAAGATAAGTCCGATCAAAACGATAAAAAACCACATCATCAGTGACATCTTTTCGCCTTCTTTTTGAAGTTGGACCTGTGGAGAACCGATTATTCTTTCCAGGTTTTCTCCAGGCCTGCCGGTTCGATCTTGACCCTGCGGATCGCCGTCTGGGAGACTTTGACGCACGTCAGAAGGTAATCGCCCCACTTCACCTTTTCGCCTTCCACAGGGATATGCCCCAGTTCGAAGAGAATCAGCCCGGAAAGGGTGTCATAGGGTACACCTTCAGGGAAACGCACTCCGAGCAGTCCCTCCAGATCATTGAGAGTAAGAAATGCGTCGACCATGTAGCCCCCATCTTTAATGGGCTGGATACGCTTCGGCCCTCCTATATCATGCTCATCCTCGATCTCGCCAACCAACTCCTCCAGCAGGTCCTCGGTCGTGACGATTCCACTGAGCCCGCCATATTCGTCAACGACGATCGCCATGTGAAGGTGGCGACGCTGCATCTCCCGCAGAAGGTCGTTGGTTCTTTTCGTCTCCGGGACAAAGAAGGCAGGCCGTAGGAGGCTCTCCACGTCCACGGTCTGGGCCTGCACCGCCCGCCCCAGCAGATCCTTGGCATGGATGAAGCCGATCACGTTCTCGATCTCGCCCCGATAGACCGGGTAGCGTGAATATTGACCGTTAAGGACCGTTTTCAGGATCAGCTCTTGATCCCCTTCCAGATCCAGCGCCACGATGCGGGGGCGAGGCACCATGACCTCCCTCACCTGGGTCTGGGAGAACTCGAATACATTGCGAATGAACTCCTGCTCGCCGGGGGTAACCGTCCCGGCCTGACGGCCTTCGGCCACCAAGTGCTCGATTTCTTCTTTCGTGATGAAGGCCTGCTCCCCGGATGCCTTGATCCCCAGCAGACGCAGAACCGCCTGGCTCGACAGCGTCAGAATAAAGACCGGGATACCCCCGATCCGGGCCAGGAAACGAATCGGACGGGCTACGCCGAGAGCGATCCGGTCCGAATATTCCAAAGCTAGAGCCTTGGGCACCAGCTCTCCGAGAATCAGGGAGAGATAGGCGATAAAGCCGACCACCAGAAAAAGGGCAAGAGGTTCAGCGGCATTAGCGACAAGGCGAATCGGGACCTGCTGCAAAAGCGGCTTGATAACCTCGACCGCGGCGGCGCCCCCAACGGCGGACGCCGCTGTTCCCACCAAGGTAACGCCGATCTGGACCGTGGCCAGGAAGCGGTGAGGGTCGGAGAGAAGTTGCTCCACGAGTTTGGCCCGTCTGCTTCCCTCGGCCGCCAATTGTGCGATCCGGCCGCGGCGAACCGAGACGATGGCGAGTTCCGCTCCGGCGAAAAAGCCGTTGGCCAGAATGAGCAACAGGACGATAAAGAGTTCGAGTCCGATTTTTTCCACTGTTTATTCTCCAAGCCCCCCCATAAACTGCAATTGGTACATGTCCAAGCGCGATGCGACAGCCGACAATGGCTGCATTCCGATGCGCCTAATGAAACATCCCTTTCCTTCCGACCGACACGGCAGCCCGAGAAACGGCGAGTACACTGGAAGTATAGTCTATGGGGATCATATGCTAGGGGGGGAAACGAGGATTCACATCATCCCCCGTAGCTGTGCAATCCAGAGAGGAGCAGGTTGACTCCCAGGTAACAGAAAATGGTCGCCGCAAAACCGGTGATGGAAAGCCACGCCGCTTTTCGCCCGACCCACCCGCGGGTGAAGCGGGCGTGCAGGAAAGCCGCATAGATGAACCACACGATGAGACTCCAGGTCTCCTTCGGGTCCCAGCTCCAGTAGGTCCCCCAGGCGTAATTGGCCCAGGCAGCGCCGGTGATGATCCCCAGGGAAAGCAGGGGAAAACCGATCATGATCGCCTTGTAGTTGATATCGTCCAGAATTCGGGCGTCCGGAAGAGCCGCCATCAAACCGCCTTTCGAAGAGGAATTTCCGCTTTTATCCTTATTGGCCTTGAGCAGATACATGATGGAGACTCCGCAGGCCACGGCGAATGCGGCATAACCAAGAAAGCAGGTGATGACGTGATAAGTGAGCCAGTTGCTTTGCAGGGCAGGAACGAGCGGATCGATCGCCGAATCAAGGCCGAGTTGTGCCCACGTCATGCCGAGAAAAGCAACCGGAATCACGAATGCGCCGACAGCCCGCTGCCTGTATTTCAGATCGACCAACAGGTACGTGAGCAGGATCGACCATGAGAAGAAGACTACAGACTCATAAAGGTTGGAGAGGGGCGCACGACCATGTTCGCCGAGCATCTGGTATGACTCGTACCAGCGCAGACCCAAAGCGATGGTGTGAATCGCGAAACCGGACCAGGCCAGAACTGTGGCGGTGAGCGCAACTGTCCTCGACCGTGTGGCCATATAGGTGATAAACAAAATCATTGCCGCAAAGTAGACGATCGTGACCGCATTGAAGATTTGGCCGCTCAACATAGGGTTCTCCATACATGTATGATTTTACAGGCTGTTGTCACAGGCAGACGCCACGATGGCGCCAGCAACCAACTGATGACGTTCGCATCGAAAAATGCGAGGAGGGTATTCAGGAGAGATTTTGCGGGGGGACAAAGCGTTCCAGAAAGACTTCAGGGGGAATGGTGCGAAGGTAAGGGATATGAATCCGGCAATGGGTCACAGCGGCAAGGAAATTCGACCCGCCGGGAGGGATATTCTCAGGGAGTTCATTTTCTTCCCAGCAGTTGTCGGCCGTCGAGGTGCCTCTATGATCCTTCTCCTCAATGGGGAATAGGGGCGAGTGATCGTTCGCTGTCTCCAGGGCAAAGCGATGCTGCGCACCTGCGAAGCCCGGAAGGACGGATGCCGCGGTCAGGGAGCATCCGAGGAGCAGAAGGAGAAGTGAGCGAAACGATTGAGATCTCAGGCATGCCATATGCTATCGCCATCAGCAGGCAGGCGAGCTTCGCCGCCCGTCCCGCTTCCATCCACGGCCAGAGCCTTAATTCTATCTAATATAGCACGTGGGTAGCTTTTCGTACTCATTTTTTTGTATCCAGCGTGTCCTTGCCAGATTCTTCTCTTGCCGGACTCCCCGGCACCCACCCGTGAACGGCTTCTGCGGTGCCGATCTCTTTCGGCAGCCTCCGGGTCTTGATCACCGACACCAGCATGGAGCCGCCTATCAGCAGCGCGGTGATCAGCAGCGCAGCCTCGGTGGGGATGACCTTGCCGAAAGCCGCATTGATCAGCATCTTCGCCCCAACGACCATGAGCACCAGCGAAAGGCCGTACTTGAGGTAATGGAAGCGGTGGATGATGCCGACCAGGGCGAAGTAGAGCGCCCGCAGCCCCAGGATGGCGAAGACGTTGGACGTATATACGATGAACGGGTCGGTGGTGATGGCGAAGATGGCCGGGATGGAGTCGAGCGCGAACACCACGTCGGAGACTTCCACCAGGATCAGAACCACCATCAGCGGAGTGAAGTAGAGCAGGCCGTCACGGCGGATGAAGAACCTGTTTCCTTCATACCCTTCCGTCACCCGGAACCGGCGGCGCACCAGGCGGACCAGGCGGTTCCCCTCCATGTCGGGTTCCTGGTTGATCGTCACCAGCATCTTGCCCCCGGTGAAGATGAGGAAAGCGCCGAAGATGTAGATGACCCAGTGGAAGGCTTCGATGATCGCCGCCCCGGTCAAAATCAGCGCGGCACGCATCACCAGGGCACCGAGAATCCCCCAAAACAGAACGCGGTGCTGGTACTGCGCCGGAACCTGAAAATGGCTGAAGATCAGGACGAAGACGAAGATGTTGTCGACGCTCAGGCTCTTCTCCAGCAGATAACCGGTTAAAAACTCGACTCCGGAGTTCGCTCCGAGGAAATGATAGACTCCGGCGCCGAAGATCAGCGCCAGGACGAAGTAGCCAAGACTGAGCAGCAGCGCCTCGCGAATCCCCACCTCCTTGCCTTTGCGGTGGAGCACGCCGAGATCCAGGGCGAGCAGCACGAGGACGAAGAGGTTGAATCCGATCCACATCCAGAGGGAGTTCACGAGAAGTTCTCCAATCCCGAGGTTTTATTTACCGGTCCGAGCCCGAGAACGATATAGGCCAAATAGTCTTCATCATCGTCTTCATTGTAGCGGTCATTACTCCCTTGAGAAGGCCATCGCTTCCAGGCGGGCGATGCGCTCCTCCATTGGCGGGTGCGTGGAGAAGAGCTTCAGCATCGATGCGCCGGTCAGGGGGTTAACAATAAATAGGTGAGAGGTCGAGGGGGTCGCCTCCTGCATCGGCATCATCGTGGAGGCCTGCTGCAGCTTGCGCAGCGCGCCGGCAAGCGCCAGCGGCTTGCCGCAGATCCTCGCTCCGGAGGCATCAGCGCGATATTCGCGGGAGCGGGAGATGGCCATCTGGATCAGCATGGCCGCCATGGGAGCGATGATCGCAAGGGCCAAGCCGCCGAGAAGGCCTCCTCCCCCTTCCTCGTCCTCGCCGCGGCCGGAGCCGAAGATGGCGGCCCACTGCAGCATGCTGCCAAGCATTGAAATGGCGCCTGCGAAGGTGGCTGCAATGGTGGAAATCAGGGTGTCTCGGTTTTGAACGTGCGCCAGCTCATGGGCCATTACCCCTTCGAGTTCCTCCGGGGACAGGATGCGCAGGATTCCCTCAGTGGCGGCTACGGCCGCGTTCTGTGGATTGCGTGCCGTGGCGAATGCGTTTGGACCTTCCGAGGGGATGATGTAGACCTTGGGCATCGGCATATTCGCCTGCAGGGCGAGGCGTCGGACCATCCCGTAAAGAGGGATTCTCTGTTTCGGAGACTTCCCGGGCCTTGTACATCTTGAGGATGATCTTGTCCGAATACCAGTAGGAGAAGAGGTTCATGCCGCACGCCAGGGAAAAAGCGATGAGCATGCCGGACTGGCCGCCAATGGCGCTGCCCATGGCGACAAGAAGGAGGGTCAGACAGGTGAGAAGGAAGGTGATCTTGAGCAGGTTCATTTCTTTTACCTCCGCGTTTAATTTGCATCCGGTAAAAGAAAAAGACCTTTACCCGATGCATGGTTGATGCATGGACAAAGGTCTTGCAAGGCTCGACTTTACGTCGCAGCTCCCGCGTCCGGGTGGCGAGACCACCGTATTGACGAAGCACGGGCCGGTAGGTTCCGGATGCTACTCCCCTTTTAGTGCCGATACTTTATCAGTTCCTTCCGCGATGTCAATAGGTATTGGCGGAGATTATTAAATCGTAAGCGCGTAAAGGAAAATTGATTGATGCGAGTCTCCGAAGGCGCGGAAAATTGATTTTGCCCACGGTCCGCGTATATTTGGATATGAATGGTGAATGGGCGCTTGCCTGGAGGTTTTGATGAAAAGATCTATCCGAGTTGCCGGTCTTCTGCTCCTCCTCGTCGCGGTCTCCTGCGTGACCATCAACATCTACTTCCCCGCCGAGGAAGTGCGCAGCGCCGCGGACCGCATCGTCAACGAAGTCTGGGGCGAACGGGCCTTGTCTGAAGAGCCGAAACCGCCGAAGCCGCCCCTCCTGGAGAAGGCTCCCGGAAGCAGCATGTTCTTCCTGCTCCAGCCGCGCAGCGCCTACGCCCAGCAGGACATCGACGTCAGCACGCCGGAGATCCGGGCTATTCGTGCGTCCCTGAAGGAGCGCTCGGGAAAGCTGTTTCCGTATTTCGATGCGGGGAACGTGGGCGTGGGGCGGGACGGTCTGCTCAAGGTCCGCACCACCGACGGGCTGGACTTGAAAGGCAGGGCCGAGGTGCAACAGCTGGTTTCCGCCGAAAACGAGGACCGCCGGCGGCTGTACAAGGAAATCGCCCGGGCAAACGGTTTTCCCGATAAGGCCGATGAAGTGCAGCAAATCTTCGCCGATACCTGGCGGGACAAGGCAGGCAAGGGGTGGTATATCGAGCAGTCCGGAGGGGGATGGGAGAGGAAGTGATTCTTCGGAATTCTCGAAGAGAATCCGGATCGGGGAAGCATGGGAGTCTCCTATGTTTTTCGACGATCTGATATAATACGCATAAGAATGATAAACGGCTGACCCGGAGGCTCACAAAGGCGAGGCAAACAAATTTACAATCCTTTTCCTCCGGGAGATCATTTTTCCACAGAAGCTGTCGGGAGAGTGGTTCAAGCGGGGAGACGGATCATGAAACGCACGGCCCTCCTACTGTTGGTAATGGTTGGGGCCATGTTCGATTATACGCCCCTTTGGGGGCAGGAATATGGCACCGGGCTCGAGGATTCAGAGCATCAGGCCATGTCCGAGACCTTTCAGTATGCCCTGGAAAACAACCGGACGAACGAGGCCTCGGCGTGGGTGAACCCGGACACCTCGCGTTCAGGAAGCGTGGTGCCGGTGAACACCTTTCAAAATTCCGCCGGTCAGTATTGCCGGGAATTTGTCACCACGGTAATCATCGGCGGCGTTGAGGAACCGGCTTACGGCACGGCCTGCCGGCAGCCCGACGGTGCCTGGCTGATCGTACCCGGTGAGGCGGCCGCGGACAGTGGGCGCGCCGTCGAACGAGTCGTTGAAAAACATTATATCCATCCTTATGGTTATGGAGATTGGTACGCTTACTATCCGTTCTATCATTACCCGGACCCCTGGTTTTACTCTTCTCGGATTTTCTTCAGCTTCAACATCGTGCATTTTTCCGGAACGCGTCACTTTAAGCATGCCAGGGGACATCATCTTCATTTCCATGGCATCCATCGCCACAAAGGAGTGAAGGATTTACGCGGCAAGCATCATCATGACGGCTTCATTCGTTCGCACCGAGGCGGCGTCATTGTGCGCCCTGGCGACGGTCATATCCGTCGCGATTCCCGCCGGGGCCCGGATGATCGGGTGATACGCGGACCGAGAGCAAAGAGTGATATGCAGCGGTTCCAGAGGCGCCCCGATACCTTCAGGAACCTGAATCGAGGAGGCATTCATCGGGGCATCAGCGGTGGGCGCGACTTCCACAACCGTCGAGATGTCCGCCGTGGCTCGGATGATCGGGTGATACGCGGGCCGGGCACCAAAAGCAGCATGCAGCGCTTCCAGAGGCGACCCGATACGTTCAGAAATTCGGATCGAGGAGGGATTCATCGGGGCGGCAGCGGTGGCCGTGACTTCCACAAACGTCACTCTGGAAGTTCGCGATCCGGCCGTTGAGAGGGGCTACTCGAGATAACGGGGAACAAACAAGGGCCTCCGCAAACCGGAGGCCCTTGTCTCAACAGATAATAAAGATGAAATTTTTGTTAAGGAAGACCCGAACCGGTCCGCCTTAAATAATCCACTGCCGGGAAGTCCCCATATCCGTCGGTGCAATCCGGATTGACTCCTCGCGCCCCTCGCGAATGATCAGAATTTCCACCTCCTGCTCGTTCTTCCCCTTGCCGTAAGAAGCGACGACAGCACCGGCTGTCTCCAGGTCGGCCGCTTCAGGGGCGCCGCTCACCAGCCCGAGGGGGCCATTGTAATCGGCCGCCCTCAGCAGGACCTGCCCCGGCCGGAGCTGGACCTTGATCCTGTCGTTGTCGTCCTGGTTGCGGCCTAGGGTAAGCTTGGCTTGGGGGGAGAGGCGGAACTGCCTCCCGACCTTGAGGAGTTCGACGTCGGCCACCTCCGCCTCGGGATCGTGGGCGAAGAGGTCGCGCAGGCGGTCGGAGAAATGCTTTTCGGTAAGCAGACAGCCGCCCCCCGAGGAAGGATATTCGATCAGACCCCATTCCTTTGCCAGCGCTTCCTGGCGTCGGCGGGAGCGCCCCTGGATGTCAAGAAGCCGCTCGCGGTCGACCAGCCCCTCTTCTTCCATCGGGGTAATGGGAAGGAGCCGGGCGCTCAGCGGGCGCAGGATGCGGTCTCTACCCCCGGAGTATTTGGCTACAGTCTTCAGGGCCGTCAGGTTCTGACTCATGGGCCGCTGCCCCAGCACCTCGCCGGAGAAGACGAAGTCGAATCCTTGCTCTGCCATGATTTCCCCGGCGAGGCGGAACATCATGGCATGGCAATCGATGCAGGGGTTCATGTTCTTGCCGTACCCGTACCGGGGATTCTTCACCATCTCCAGGTGAACGTCGCCGATCGGCTTGACGATCAGGGGTATGTCCATATGGCGGGCGGCCTTTTCGGCCTTGCCCGACCCGAAGAAGGGGGTGACGAAGGAGATGCAGGTGACCTCCACCCCCTGGCGCTTCAAGGCCAGGGCAGCCAGGCTGCTGTCAAGTCCTCCGGATAAAAGTCCTAGTGCTTTACTCACAATGTTCCTCCTGTTTACCTTATCGTGCTGCCGTACAAAAATGGAGACTACCACAGAATCCCCGCCGGGAACAAGTCCCCGCGGGCGGCGGAATGAAGGCGGGGGTTGCTCCCGGATGAAGAATGATGGTATCGTATCGTCGTGAATTAATCTTTTGACCCTGTCGGGAGGACGCCTTGCGCGACAGTTTCGGCCGCACCATCGACTATCTCCGCCTTTCGGTCACCGACCGCTGCAACCTGCGTTGCCGTTACTGCATGCCCGAGGAAGGTGTTGCCCCGCTGAACCACGGCGAAATTCTCTCCTATGAGGAACTGCTGCGGGTGGCGGAAGCGGCTGCGCGTCTGGGCGTTAGAAAAATCCGGGTCACCGGAGGCGAGCCGCTGGTGCGCAAAGGGATCGTCGGTTTCATCAGCCGTCTTGCGGCCTTGCCGGAAAGCCCGGAGATAACCCTCACCACCAACGGCCTGGGGCTGGCAGAAATGGCGCCGGAGCTGAAGGCGGCGGGCCTGTCCCGGATCAACGTCAGCCTTGATACCCTGAGAGAGGACCGGTTCAAGGGGATTACCCGCCGCGACGGCCTTTCGAAAGTCCTTGCCGGTCTGGAGGCCGCGGACCGGGCGGGACTGACACCGCTCAAGATCAACATGGTTCCGATCCGCGGGGTGAACGAGGACGAAATCGCCGATTTCGCCCATCTCACCCGCGAGCATCCCTGGGAGGTGCGCTTCATCGAGTTCATGCCGGTGAGCGACGGCCTCGACTATACCCCGGAAAACCGCTTCAGCGCGGCGGCCATTATGGAGGCTCTGGGCAGGGAAGGGGAGCTGATTCCGATTCCCCGGCAGGGCCCGGCCGGCCCGGCCCGCCTCTTCCGCTACCCGGACGGTCTGGGGCGGCTCGGGGTGATCCCCGCCGTGTCCGACCATTTTTGCGGAGAGTGCAACCGTCTGCGCGTCACCGCCGACGGCCGGATCCGCACCTGCCTGTTTTCCGATGCGGAAATCGATCTGAGGAGCGCCCTGCGCGGCGAGTCTCCGGGCGTGTCCCTGGAGGAGCTGCTGCGGACCGCCGTCGGCGAAAAGCCGGAGCGGCACCGCATTGGTGAAGAGGATTTTCAGCACGGGAGCCGGCGCATGCAGAAGATCGGAGGGTGAAAACCGAGGACGAAAGACAGAGGACAGAAGACGGCTTGCCCGCCGTAGCTTTAGTGAAGGCGGGAGGACGGAAAAAGGGGGAGCGGCGTGAGGCCGCTCCCCCTTACTGCTTCAGCAGAACATTTGCGTTATATAGACCTTGCCGTCCTCGGTGAATCCGATGCCGATCCCTTCCGTGGCGTAGCCCGGGTTCAGGATGTTCTTGCGGTGTCCTTCGCTTTTCATCCATCCCTGGACGGTCGAGCCGGCGATTTCCTCCAGGGTGTTCCAGAGCCGCTCCCGGGTTTTGCCGCCAGGACCGACGGTATACCGGACGGCGTGGAACAGGCTATTCTGCGCCAGGTTTTCCGCGAGTCCCGTCCGAAAGGCCAAACCGTATTCTTTCCGGCAGGTGAAACCGGCCTTTGCTCCCCGCTCCGTGGGCGTCTCCCCCCGCGGATTCGTATGGGAGAAATACCCCTTCTCGCTCATGTCTTCGCTGTGCTTTCGGGCGATCTCCGCCAGCGCTTCGTTCCATTTCAGCGGAGGCAGATCGTTCTTGGCTCTCTCCTTGTTGACCAGCTCGTGGATTCGGACGGCCAGTTTTCCGGGGTCGATCTCCGGCTTTTCCGTGCCGGAGACCGGCGGCGAAAGATTCAGCAATACAAGGAGGAGCAGACACGCGATGGTGGGAAGACGTTTCATTTCTCGGGGAGTTCCCGGGCCACCAGCTCGAGAATGTGAATGACCTTCTGCGGCAGGCCGGCGTGGGCGATGGTGTCCTGCAGCTGCATCATGCAGCCGGGGCAGGCGCTGGCGACCAGGTCGGCTCCGCTCTTCTCGATGCCGGGGGCCTTGCGGGCTCCGATCTTCTTGCTCGTATCGTAGTGGTATACGGAAAAGGTCCCTCCAAGGCCGCAGCAGCGGTCGGCCCCCTCCATCTCCACGAAGCGAACCGCCGGCAGGCTTTTCAGGATCTCCCGCGGCTCCCGGGTGATCCCCTGGGTGCGCAGGTGGCAGGGGTCGTGGTAGGTCACTCTCTGGAAGACCTCCTTCTTCGGCAGCTGCGCCAGCTTCTCCGCCAGCCCGTACCGCTGCAGGAAGACATGGATGTCCGTGACCTTGGCGGCGAGCCGCTCATGCTCTGGGCCGAGAGCGGCGAAGTGTTTCCCCATGCCGATGTTGCAGGAGGCGCAGGAGGTGACGATGACGTCGGGTTCCCGTTTGCCGAAGGCGAGAAGGTTCTTGTTCGAGAGGTCCTCGACCGCAGCCGCATCGCCGGAAGACAGAGCCGGCAGCCCGCAGCATCCCTGGTCCTGCGGAATGAGAATATTCATGCCCATGTAGCGCAGGATCGCCAGCGTCGCCTCGCCGATTTCCGGATACATGTAATTGATCATGCACCCGGTGAAGAAGGCGACCGTCGGCATGCCGGGATCGCCGGCGATGAACTCGGGATGCCGGTCGCGGAAAGGCTTGGCGGCAACCTCCGGGAGGGTGCGGTCCTTAGCGACGAAGGGAAGGGGAAAGCGCAGGCGCAGGCCGCTCTGATCCGGAACCTTCTTGAAGAGGAGGCGGGAAAAGGCGCTGCCCCCTTTAGCCATAAAGTTCATCAGGGCCGGGTTTCGCAGGACGGTGGACACCGCCTTGCCGAAGGTTGTGAGCCCTTTTCGCTCGGCGATCTCCCTCCGGGTGGCCATGACGATTTCATCGGTGGGGACGAGGTTGGGGCACTTGTCGAAGCAGGAGCCGCAGAGCAGGCACTTGGACATGTCGGCGATCAGCCGTTCGTCCAGCTCCACTTCCTGCTCGAGGAGGGCGTGGGCCAGGGCCACCTTGCCGCGGGCCACTACCGACTCCCGTTTCTGCTCGCCGAAAACCGGGCAGTGGGCCTGGCAGGCGCCGCACTTGACGCACTGCCGGATCTGCTCTTCGAAATCTTTCAGGTTTTTATGTTTGCTCATTGTGAAAAAGGGGGGTAGGGGCTGGAGGCTAGGGGCTAGAGAGAATCGCTTGTTTCTCCCAGCCCCCAGTCCCTACCCCCTGACCCCCTGCTCCTTAGTCTTCCAGAAATATCTTCCCGGGATTCAGAATATTGTTCGGATCGAGGGCGCGTTTGATCGTCTTCATATAGGCCACGGCCGCGGAATCGAGCTCCATCGGGATATAGGGGGCCTTGGTGATGCCGACGCCGTGTTCGCCGCTCATGGTGCCGTCGAGCTTCAGGGTCTCGGCGAAGATCTCCTCGATGGCCTTCTCCGCCTTTTCCAGTTCTCCGGGGACGGAGCTGTCGATCATCACGTTGACATGGATGTTGCCGTCGCCGGCATGGCCGAAATTGACGATGGGAATCTCATACTTCGAGGCGATGGCCTCGATGGCACGGATCATTTCCGGAACGCGGCTTCTGGGGACGCAGATATCCTCGTTGAACTTGTCGGGGTTGACCTTGCGCAGGCTGGGGGAGACCTGCCGCCGCACCTTCCAGATGTCTTCGCTTTCAGCCGGCGTCTGCGCCACCCGTGTCTCCACCACGCCCAGGGGCGCGACGATGTCCAGGATGCGCTTCGCCTGGCGTTCGATGAGATCGCGGTCGCCGTCGACTTCGATGATCAGAACCGCGCGGGCGGCCGCGGGGATCTGCAGGCCGGTAGCCTGGCGAACGCAGTCGATGGTGGTGGCGTCCATGAACTCCAGGGTGGTGGGGATGATCTTGCCGCGGATGATGGCCGAGACGCCCTGCGCCGCGCCGTCGATGGAGTCGAAGAGCACCAGCATGGTCTTTTTCGCTTCGGGGAGCGGCAGCAGCTTGATGATGATCCTGGTGATGACCCCGAGGGTCCCTTCGCAGCCGACCATGAGCTTGGTCAAGTCGTAGCCGACCACCCCCTTCATGGTCTGTCCCCCCGTGCGGATGATGTCTCCCTGCGGAGTGACTATTTCCAGGCCGAGGATGTAGTCCTTGGTCACGCCGTACTTGACGCATCGCGGTCCGCCGGCGCACTCGGCGACATTGCCGCCAAGGGTGCTGAATTTGAGGGAGGCGGGGTCGGGGGGATAGAAGAGCCCCACCTTCTCCACCGCCTGCTGAAACTGTTCGGTGACGACCCCCGGCTCCACTTCGGCGACCAGGTTCTCCTCGTCGATGCGCAGGATCCGGTCCATCCGCGAGGTGACCAGCACGATCCCCCCCTTGGTGGGAAGGCTGCCGCCAGTGAAGCCGCTGCCGGCGCCCCTGGGAAAAACCGGAACCTTTTCGGTATTGGCCATTTTCAGGATCAGGCTGATCTCGGCGGCCGTGGCGGGATAGACCACCACGTCGGGGAGATGCTTCTGCTGAGTGGCGTCATAGGAATGGCAGATCAGGTCGGCCTTGTCGGTGGAGACGTTATCGGCGCCGACGATGTCTCGGAGGATCTGGATGATGCGAGGGTCGAGCATTTGAAATCCTTCTGTGACGAGTGATCAGTGATTGGTGATCAGTGGAAAACCCTTTACTCATCACCGATCACTGATCACCGCTTTATTACCGGCAACACCGTCCCGCCGTCGGGGATAACCACCACGGCGGGATTCGGGGGAAGCTTTTCATACGCCATTTTGAGGGCTTCGTCAAGGTCCGAGGCCTTTTCCATCCCCATTCTGCAGGTTTCCTCATCGCCCAGTTCGCTGACCAGGATGACCCGGTAGCGGCGGGCCTTGATCAGGGTGGAGTAGGCGGTCTGGCCGTTGATCTCGTAGCGCTCGCGCAGGGCCGACTCGAAATCGTCCAGATCCTGGTGGCGGAACCAGTCGAAAAAGGTCTTGTTTCCGAACCCGTCGCCGCAGGCGGCCAGCAGAATGATCGTACCCCCTTTCCAAAGGGCGTTCACGCCGTAGTCCAGGGCCTTATGCGACTGGATGAAGTTGATGTCCTTGGGATAGCCTCCGCAGGAAACAACGGCCAGATCGGCGGGATCATCGAGGCGAACGGCGTAGAGCCGGCGGACCTGTTCACAGGCGGCCAGGTGGGCCTGTTCCAGTTCGCCGCAGAAAACATCCAGGATCTTCTTCTCCGGAGAGAGGACCGTATTGAGAAGGAAATCGGGCTCCACCATGCGGGCGGCGGCGAGGATGTTCTCGTGCACCGGATTCCCTTCCAGTACGCCCGTGGCCGCCCGGGGATTGCGGCCCCCGATCGCCGGCGGATTGAAGACGGCGAAATGGGAGGCCATGCAGGTATCCCGCCCGGCGACTCCGGGGACGAGACCCTTGCGGCCGCCGCCGAAGCCGGCGAAATAGTGAAATCCGACGGTGCCCGTGACGATGACCCGGTCGGCCTCCGCCACTCGTTTGTTGATCACAACTGGAATGCCCCCCGGGGTCTCCCCCCTCAGGACCAGTTCCGCCGGGTTGTCGCAGTCGTGGTCGGTGACCTTCACCCGCCCGAAGGCCGGTCCCAGGATTTTGCGGTGCTCGGTCTCGGTCTGCTTCCGGTGAATGCCCAGGCCGATCAGCACCTCGATGTCCCCGTCGGCGACACCGACGCCGTTCAGGCGGTCGAGGAGGATCGGCAGGTAGACTTCACTGCCGGTATAGCGGGTGATGTCCGAGGTAACGATCGTCACCTTCTCCCCCGGCCGGATGATCTCCTCCAGGGGCGGCGTCCCCAGAGGAGCGTCCAGAGCCGACCGGATCAGCGCTTCAGGATCTTCCGGCGGCGCCGGCAGGTCCGGGAGCAGCACCCGGGCACCGGAAAGAGGGCAGGGGAAGGATTCGGTCCCGTATTTTAAAAAGAGTGGGTCCATCGGTCGGCCGCCTTTCAGAGTAATCAATTCATAATAGGTTTTTTGGCGCTCAGGCGCAAGAAACAACGCGGAAGACCGAAGACGGAGGACGAGGACAGAAGCCGGGCGGCTTCTTCAGGAGCGAGGCAGGCTCGAGATTTCTATCGTACCCGGATTGTAAAAAATCCAGGACGCGCGTTATGATGTGGGGAGGCAGGAATTCATCCGGAGATATCTGAGGCCGTGAACCATTATTTTCCAGGCCGATCTTCCGAAAGCACTTCGTAGAGTTTAGCGACATGGAAGAGAATGGAGAAGCCACGGAATGGGAAAAATCGAATCGAGCGGCGGGCGATTGATTCCCGGCTGATGGCCGTCCTCGATACGGTGGTCGATGCTGTCATCACCATTGACGTGCATGGGATTATTCTGTCCTTCAACCGAGCCGCGGAAAAGATCTTCGGCTATCCTGCCAATGAGGTGTTAAGCCGCAAGGTCAACATGCTCATGCCCGAGCCCTATCAAAGCGAGCACGACCATTATATCCACAATTATCTCACCACCGGCATCCCGAAGATCATCGGCATCGGCCGCGAGGTGGTCGGCAAGCGCAAGGACGGCACAACCTTCCCGATGGAACTGGCGGTCAGCGAGGCACGGGTGGGGGAGCAACGCATCTTCACCGGCATCATCCGCGACATCTCCGAGCGACGCCGGGCCGAACAGGAGCGCGAGCACCTCATCGCCGAACTGGAAGCGAAGGCGGCCGAAATGGAGCGCTTCACCTATACGGTTTCCCACGATCTGAAGAGCCCCCTGATTACCATCCGCGGCTTCCTCGGGCTTCTGGAGAAGGACATGGCGGC
The DNA here is from genome assembly GCF_000472285.1 of Desulfuromonas sp. TF. NCBI lineage: Bacteria > Pseudomonadati > Thermodesulfobacteriota > Desulfuromonadia > Desulfuromonadales > Desulfuromonadaceae > Desulfuromonas > Desulfuromonas sp. TF. The sequence goes on along the minus strand of NZ_KI421419.1, from coordinate 81,591 downwards.
TGGCGACGCCAAGCGCCTGAAAGAAGATATTACCCACATCCAGGAAGCCGTGCGACGGATGCAGATGCTGCTCGACGAGCTTCTTACATTGTCGCGCATCGGCCGGCAGTCCAATCCACCGCAGGAGATCGCCATGAGCGAACTGGCCCGCGAAGCGGTTGAGCAGGTGGAGGGACAAATTTCCGAGCGGGGCGTTCGGATCGCGATCGACCCCGATCTTCCCCATGTCCGGGGCGACTACCCGCGTCT
>NZ_KI421419.1:76578-81332 GCF_000472285.1 Desulfuromonas sp. TF | reverse complement strand
GGGTTCGGATTGAAGAGAAAGAGCCGGTCTTCTTCGTTCGGGACAACGGCGTCGGCATCGATCCCCGATACCATCAGATCTGGAGGTGATGCAGAATCTGGTCGACAACGCCGTCAAATTCATAGGCGATCAACCCGAACCCCTGGTGGAGATCGGGGTTCGGATTGAAGAGAAAGAGCCGGTCTTCTTCGTTCGGGACAACGGCGTCGGCATCGATCCCCGATACCATCAGAAGATTTTCGGTCTTTTCGAGCGCCTGAGCGCCGACACGGAAGGGACGGGCATCGGTCTGGCCCTGGTCAAGCGCATCGTCGAGGTGCACGGGGGCCGCATCTGGGTGGAATCGGAAGCCGGCCAGGGGACCGCTTTCTGCTTCACCCTGCGACAGGAGGAATGAAGGATGGACAGAGAGGAAAAACCATCTGAAGAACCTTTCGTCATCCTGCTGGTGGAGGATAACCCGGCTCACGCCGAGATGGTCAAGCGGGCGCTGGAAGGGCACCCGGTGGCCAACCGGATAATCCATCTTACCAACGGCGAGGCGGCATTGGATTTTCTCTTCCGACGGGGTGTGTTCGCCGACCCCGAAAAAAGTCCGCGCCCCCATGTCGTTCTGCTCGATCTCCGCCTGCCCCGTATCGACGGGCTGGAAGTCCTCCGGGAAATCAGAACTTCCGCCGTGCTCGAGAAACTTCCCGTTGTTATTCTGACCACCTCCGAGGCCGAAATAGATGCGGCCAGGGCCTATGAGCACCATGCCAACAGCTTCCTGGTGAAACCCCTCGATTTCGACAAGTTCATCCGGCTGATGGAAGACCTTGGATTCTACTGGCTGAAATGGAACTATTACCCATGGGCATGAATTTACGCGATAGTTCCACCAAAAGCGCCGGGCGTCCGGCCGGCATGAATGTTCTGGGTCAAGATGCCCTGGATATTCTTCTGGTCGAGGATGAAGAGGGACACATTCAGTTGATCCTGCGCGCTTTCGAGTCCCGTTTCGGGGTCCGGATGACGGTGGCGCGCACTCTCGGCGAGGCCCGGGCCCGTTTGGCCGAAATGATTCCGGATCTGGCCATTGTCGATCTTCTGCTCCCCGACGGGCGCGGCATCGAGCTTCTGGAAGAGCAGAAGGGAAACGGCTTCCCTTTTCCGGCGGTGATCATGACCAGTCACGGCGATGAAGAGGTGGCGGTCGAAGCGATGAAGGCCGGCGCCCTCGATTACCTGGTCAAGTCGGAGGAAACCTTTTCCCAGCTGCCTCATTTCGCACGCCGGGCCCTGCGGGAGTGGCACCATATCACGGAACGCCGGGTAGCCGAGGAGCGTCTTCGGGAGACGAATCGCGAGCTGGAGGCTTTCGTCTATACCATCTCCCATGACCTTCGTTCCCCTCTGGCTCCCATCATCGGCTATGCGGAATATCTCCGCACCGAGTACGGAGCGAAGCTGGATGAGAGAGCCCTGGACAGCCTCGACGAAATCGAGGGGCAGGCAAACCGGATGCTGATTCTGCTGGAAGACCTGCTCGACCTGGCCCATGCCGGATACCTGGACCGCCCCCAGCAGCCGGTGGATGCCGGAGATCTCCTTCAGGAGGTGCTGAAGGAGATGGCGGGGCAGTTCCCGAAAGGGGCCAAGATAGTCGTGCCTGTCCCCCTGCCTCACGCACATCTGCCGGAGACCCTGCTCACCCAGATCTTCCGAAATCTTGTCGGCAATGCGCTGCGCTATGCCGGCGGAACCATTGAGGTCAGCGGCGAGCGCCAAGATCATCGGGTCTGTTATTTCGTCCGGGATCATGGTCCCGGCATTCCCGCAGCCGAACGCGACCGGATCTTCGAGGTGTTTTTTCGGGGCTCGACCGCCCAAGGCAGCCGGGGAACCGGAGTCGGGCTTGCGACCGTGCGTAAGATAGCGCGTTCCTACGGGGGAAAGGCCTGGATGGAGGAGACCCCCGGGGGCGGCAGCACCTTTCGGGTACTCCTGGAAGATGGTCCCAATCCGGGACAGCTGGAGCGGAGCATCGAGGAAAAAAGATTTCTGCTGCACGTGTTCGGCGAGTACTGCCGGCTCCACTAGTCAGCAGGCTGATGAAAAACGCCCATCTGCGGCGTTGCCCTCATCCTTCGTCAACGACGTACCTTCCGGTACGCCTTATTCCTCAGGATTTCAGGCGCCTTGCATCTGGGCATTTTTGATCAGCCTGGAAGCGGCGTGTGGTTCAAAAAGAAAACCGATTTTGATTTTATCTGGGTTCTCCTTGACTCCGCGGTTACAAACGGGCTTTCCTCTCCTTTCTTTTTCCAGCTCCTTCCCCTATAATGCCCCCCTGCAAAGGAGCACCCTGTTCATGGATAAGAGTTTTTCCGCCGACGTCCGGCGGCTCATGCGCGCCGCCATCGGCGAGGCGGGCGGCAACGAGGTTTTTTTCCTCGGCCATACCGACTCCGGTTTACAGGTGACAGAAGTGGAAGTGCTGGCCCGCGGCTCGGCGGAGGCGGTTCCGGCCATCCTCCAGGGCTGTGCCTACGGCGACGTGGTGATCCACAACCATCCTTCGGGGCATCTCCACCCTTCCGGGGCCGACATCGAGATCGCCTCCCGTCTCGGCGCCCTGGGGGTGGGTTTCTATATTGTGGACAACCCTGTGGAACACGTGTACAGGGTGGTGGAAGCCTTTGCCCCGAAGGAAGAACGGCATCTCGAGCCGCAGCGCATCGACGCCGTCCTCGGACCCGAAGGGGTGGTGGCCGCCTCTCTGCCCGGTTACGAAGAACGCCCCGAGCAGCTGCGCATGGCCTTTGCCGTGGGAGAGGCTTTCAACAGCGGCAAACTGGCGGTCATCGAGGCCGGCACCGGCACAGGCAAGAGCCTGGCCTATCTCGTTCCGGCCATCCTGTGGGCCCTGAACAACGAGGAGCGGGTGGTGGTTTCCACCAATACCATCAACCTGCAGGAACAGCTGGTCCGCAAGGACATTCCCTTCCTCCAGCGGGCGACGAAGCTGGAGTTCAGGGCGGTCCTGGTCAAGGGGCGGGGCAACTACCTCTGCCGGCGCCGGGCGGCGACGGCGCATGCCGAGCCGGGCCTTTTCGACGCCGAGAACGCCGGGGAACTCCAGACAATTCTCGACTGGGCGGAGACGAGCGCCGACGGATCGAGGGAGGAGCTGACTTTTCTGCCGCGGGAGGAGGTCTGGGAAGAGGTGCGCTGCGAGATCGACCAGTGCTCGCGGGTGCGCTGCGCCGATTATGCCCGCTGCTTCTTTCACCGGGCCCGCCGGCAGGCGGCCCAGGCCGATATCCTGGTGGTCAATCATGCGCTTCTCCTCTCCGATCTGGCGCTGCGGCATCAGACCGACAACTATTCCGCCGCCGCCGTCCTTCCTCCTTTCGACCGGATCATCCTCGACGAGGCCCATCATCTGGAGGATGTCGCCACCAGTTTCTTCGCCTCCCAGGTCACCCGCTTCGCCTTCGCCCGGGTGCTGGGCAAGCTGCGTCACCCGCGCAAGCCGGATCGGGGGCTGCTCCCCCGTTTTCTCTCCGCTCTTTCCAAGGAGCTCCCCGAGACGGAGGACGAACTCTATCGCGACCTGCACGGACGCATCGAGAACCTCATCGCCGCACGCCAGGCCCTCTTCGACCGTTCGACCATGGATCTGGAAGAGATCGGCCAGGACCTGGCCGCCTCCCTGGGCAGGGAGGTCGTCGAACGGGAGGAAATCAAGCACCGGGTGGTGGCCGACTTCGCCGAAAGCGAAACCTGGGAGGCGATCGCCGGGAGGGTCAGGGAGCTGGCCCGCCAGACGGGGCTTCTGGCCCGGGAGGTGCGCGCCCTGCTCAAGGCCTGCGACAGTCTCCCGGAGGCGGCCGCTGAAAAACTCGCGCCGACCCTGAACGACATTCGCGGCATCGCCCTGCGCCTGGAAGGGATCGCAGGCGATCTGAGCTTCTTCGTCGCGGAGGATGAAGGGACCTGCGCCTGGTTCGAGGTGGTGCGGGGGCGCATCGGCCGGGGCTCCGGGATCGTCACCCGGCTCTGCACCGCCCCCCTCGAGGTCGCCCGAAACCTCAAGGAAGCGATCTACGACCGCTTCAAGACCGTGGTCATGACCAGCGCCACCCTGGCGGTCGGCGACTCCTTCGCCTATCTCAAACAGCGGGTGGGGCTCGACCGGACCGAGCCGGGACGGGTGACGGAACTGATCCTCTCCTCTCCCTTCGACTTCGCCAGGCAGGCGCTGGTCGCCGTTCCCACCGATGTCCCCGAGCCCGGCCGTCCCGGCTATCCGGAGATGGTCCGGGATCTTGCCGAGAAGGGGATTCTCGCCGCCGACGGCCGCACCTTCGTCCTCTTTACCGCCTACTCCCTGCTGCGCAGGGTTCACGGCGAACTGGCGCCGATCCTCGCCGCCCGCGGCTACAACTCCCTGCGGCAGGGGGAGGACAACCGCCACCGCCTGCTGAAGAAGTTCTCGCAGGACGCCACCAGCGTTCTTTTCGCCACCGATTCGTTCTGGGAGGGCGTCGACGTGCCGGGTCGGGCGCTGGAGCAGGTGATCATCGCCCGGCTCCCCTTCAAGGTCCCCACCGAACCTGTCCTGCAGGCGCGGGCCGAGGCGATCGAACAGGCTGGCGGAGATCCCTTCATGGAGTACACCGTCCCCCAGGCGGTGATCCGGTTCAAGCAGGGCTTCGGCAGGCTGATCCGACACCGGGACGACCGGGGGGTGGTATTCATCCTCGACA
>NZ_KI421419.1:75660-76568 GCF_000472285.1 Desulfuromonas sp. TF | reverse complement strand
TTCATAGCCACCAGGCACCAGGGCACCAGGAAAATCTATTTGTAAAGGTTTTTAACTTGGAGATCTGGCGCCTTGGTGCCGGGTGGTCAAAAAGGGATACGGACGCATGTTCCTGCGTTCCCTTCCGGACGTCCCCGTCCTCGCCGCGCCCACCGAGGAGGTCCTCGTCGCCATGGAGCGGTTCTTCGCCCCGTCTTCCCTTTCCCATCAAAATATCGATTCATAGCCACCAGGCACCAGGGCACCAGGAAAATCTATTTGTAAAGGTTTTTAACTTGGAGATCTGGCGCCTTGGTGGCAATTCGGATTTTCCGGACCTGCTGCAACCTGTTTATCCATTGGATTGTTTTTCCTCCAAAACATGAAACAATCATGGCAGGACTTCCGATTGCCTGAACCCGGGAGCATGCCATGAACGTTTCGAAAGCAGCGGCGTCTCTTTGCCTGTGCATGTCCATCCTTCTCTTCGCCGGATGCGGAAGCAGAGATGGAGACAGCGGCGGGGACGGGCCAACGCCACCAACACCACCACCGCCGGGCTTCGAACCCCTGGCGAGCATCAGTGCGGATCCGCCGCAGGCGGCCGCCCAGTTCGGCACGGCGGTGGCCGTGGATGGGTTTGTCGCCGTCGTGGGAGCTCCCTTCGAGGACGAGGGTGGAATAGCCGACCGGGGGGCGGCGTATGTCTTTCGGTTCTCCGCATCCGGAACCTGGGATCTCGAAAGAAGACTGGTCGCTCCCGACGGAGCGATGAACGACCAGTTCGGCTCCTCCGTGGCGGTCAGCGGCGATCAGATCATCGTCGGTGCGCCCCTGCGGGACGAGGGCGGCATCGCCGACCGGGGGGGAGCCTACATCTTCCGCCGCACCGATCCGATTACCGCCACTTGGGAGTTGACGGCCACCCT
>NZ_KI421419.1:65409-75650 GCF_000472285.1 Desulfuromonas sp. TF | reverse complement strand
TGGACGACCAGTTCGGCTCCTCCGTGGCCCTGGAAGGGGATGATGCCCTCATCGGCGCCCCCTTCAGGGACGGGGACGGCATTGTCGACCAGGGGGCGGCCTACGTCTTCCGCCGTACCGATTCCATCGCCGATCTATGGGAAGAGGTCGCCCTCCTTCTGGCCGCCGACGGAGAGTCCCTCGACCAGTTCGGCTTCTCCGTGGCCCTGGAAGGGGATGATGCCCTCATCGGCGCTCCTCTCAGGGACCGGAATGGCATCCTCAACCCGGGAGCGGCGTACGTCTTCCGTCGCATCGACCCGCAAACGGACCTCTGGATGGCGATCACAATCCTGACCGCCGCCGATGGAGAAGTCGGCGACCAGTTAGGTTACTCCGTCGCCCTCAGCGGCAACGATATCCTCCTCGGGGCCCCCTTCGAGGACAGGGACGGAATCTTCGACCAGGGTAGCGCACACCTTTTCCGCCGCACCGGTACAGATGTGTGGGAGCGGGGCGAAGTTCTTTCCGCCGCAGACGGAGGGGTGGGCGATCGTTTCGGCATCTCCGTCGCCCTCAGCGGCGATGCGGCCCTGGTGGGAGCCCCCTTCGCCGCTTCTCTGGATATAGCGGAATCGGGAGCCGTCTACCCCTTCCGTCGTCCCTGAGCCGACTCGGAGAAGTGCATGTGGGAATTCAACCTTGTGGTGACCATGGCCAGTGAAGGGCGATTCCGCCACCTGATGGAAGAGCTGAAGCCCCATGGAGATTTTCATCGCACCGATTATCTGGGCGTCGTCATCGGCCGGGTCGAGGACCCCGCGGCATTTCTGGAAACCGTTCGGGAGAAAACCGCCCGCCAGCTCATCGCTTTTCAGGACCTCGGCAGGGTGATCCCTGTGGAGCGGGTTTTTCCCTTCCGGGCCGAGGAGTTCGTCGAAAAGGTGTGCGAGGCGATCCGTCCCTATATCGATCATCTGGCGGACAAGGGCTTTTACGTGCGCCTGGAGAGGCGAGGGCTCAAGGGGAGGATCGTCTCTCCCGAAGCCGAGAGGGCCGTCGATGCCTATATCGAGGAGGAACTGGGGCGACTAGGCAAGTCGGCCCGCATCGATTTCGATCATCCCGACGCCGTGGTTGTGGTGGAAACGATCGGCGATCGCTGCGGGGTAGCCTTCCTGACCCGGGAACTGATGGAACGCTATCCCTTCGTAAGGGTGAGCTGACGCTGTGAATACCCTTGCAGGATCATAGGGCTCCGATGATGTCCGCAAATTTCACTCCCGCCTATCTGAGTCTGCATGAATCCGGAGAACTGGCCCGGCGGGCCGATGCGGCTCTGGCGCACCTGAAGCGCTGCGACCTCTGCGCCAACGGCTGCCACGTCAACCGGCTTCTGAGCACCAAAGGAGCGGTCTGCCGCACCGGCGAGCGGGCGGTGGTCTACAGCTGCGGGCCTCACCATGGTGAAGAACGGCCCCTTGTCGGCCGTTCCGGCTCTGGGACCATCTTTTTCAGCTGGTGCAACCTGCGCTGCGTTTTCTGTCAGAACTGGGAGATCAGCCGGAAGGGGGAGGGGCGGGAGGTCGATGCCGAAGAGCTGTCCGACATGATGCTCGATCTGCAGGAGAAGGGATGCCACAACATCAATTTCGTCACTCCCAGCCACGTGGTGGCCCAGATCCTCGCCGCACTTTCTCTTGCCGTCGGACAGGGGCTGCGCCTGCCGCTGGTCTTCAATTCCGGCGGCTACGACAGCCCCGAAGCCCTCGCCCTGCTGGACGGGGTCGTCGACATCTACATGCCGGACATGAAGTTCGCCGATTCCCTGATTGCCCGTGAGTACCTGGGGGTGGGCGATTACGCCGAGGTCAATCGGGCCGCCGTCCGGGAGATGCATCGGCAGGTGGGGGACCTGGACCAGGACGAAGCGGGTGTGGCCCGCCGGGGGCTCCTGATCCGCCACCTGGTTCTGCCTGAAAACCTGGCCGGAACCGATCGGATCCTCGCCTTCATCGCCCGGGAGATCTCCCCTGACACCTACCTCAATCTCATGGACCAGTACCGTCCCTGTTACCGCGCCGACGAGTTCCCTCCCCTGAATCGGCGACCGACCCGGGCCGAATATCGGGCGGCCAGAGATCTTGCCGAGGAATACGGTCTGCACAGATTGGACCGGCCCTGAGGCCTGCACCCATTTTCCGATCAGCCTCGCTGCAATCCTAAGTCCCAATTATCACTTGATTTCAGGCATAAACGGGCATAGTCTAGGAGGGATTGGATCGAGTACAACTTCAGTTTTTCTGACGGCAATAAACATCCCGGGAGAACGCTTATGAAAACCGCCATCGGCATAGTGTGCCTTTTTGTGCTTGTTCTGGCATCCGCCTTGCCGGTTGCCGCCGATACCCGTTTCGTCTCCGATCGCCTGATCATCACCGTGCGCGACGGCAAGGGGCCGGGGGCCGCACCGCTCACCACCCTCCCCACCGACGAACCGGTGGAGGTTCTCGAGGAAGACGCCCAGTTCCTGAAGATCCGCACCAAGGAAGGCCTCGTCGGTTTCGTCCAGGCGCAGTACATCACCAAGGAGACCCCGAAACCGATCATCATCGAGCGTCTGGAAAAAGAAGTCGACCGCCTGAAGGGGCGGATGGAGGAACTCAAAGCCGCCCAGTCGCCCCAGGCCCAGGAACTGGAGAGCCTCAGGGAGAGAGCTCAGTCTCTGGAGAAAACCCTAGCCGAAACTCAAAGCGAATTGCGCTCGGCCCTCGAAAAATACAACACGCTGGCGGAAAATTCGGGACGCGTGGTGGAGGTCACCGCCGAGCGTGATCTGCTTCAGGAGGAGAACCAGCGCCTGGCCGCCGAACTGGCTACCCTGGAGGAGGACAATACTCAGCTGCTGCGACGGGGGATGATCGAGTGGTTTCTCGCCGGCGCAGGGGTTTTCGTGGTCGGATGGATCATCGGTAAGGTCTCCAGGAAAAAGAGGCGGTTTTAATATCTGGTAAATCAAGACTGAGGAATACAGAATGCGTGGCTGTTGCCAACGAGACGAAATGTCCCATTTTACCCAGTTGATTTATCGGACCGCCCTCCTTTTCGCTATTTTTTCGCTGCTGCTGACGGCCTGCGACCGGACTCCGTCCGTCGCTCCTCTCGGCCGGGAGGCGGTGGTCCTCGCCTTCGGAGACAGCCTCACCTACGGCACCGGAGCGGAAAAAGGAGGAAGCTACCCGGCCCATCTGGAGGCCTTGATCGGGCGCAAGGTCATCAACGCGGGAATTTCCGGAGAGCTCAGCGGCGAGGGCAGGTCCCGACTTGTGGAGCTTCTCGACCGGCACCGTCCGGACCTGATGATCCTCTGCCACGGCGGCAACGACCTCCTGCGCAGGACGGGTGAGAAAAATGCCGCCGCCAATCTCAAGGCGATGGTAGCCATTGCCAGGGAGCGGCGCATCGACGTCGTTCTGCTTGGGGTGCCCAGACCTGGCCTGATCCTCTCCCCACCCGACTTTTACCAGGAAATCGCGGAAGAATTCAGTATCCCCTATGAGGGGGAAATCCTCCCGGACATCCTCGGCGAGCACTCCCTCAAGAGCGACCGGTTCCACCCCAATGCAGAAGGATATCGAAAGCTGGCGCAGGCCGTTGAGACTCTGCTGAAAAAGGCAAGAGCGTTATAGGACTTGAGGCTTGAGGCTTGAGGCGGGCCAGGGAAAATGAATTGACTTTCCTGTGGGGCCATGGTAAGGAAGTTGCCATCTTTTCATGCGGGAAAGCGGAAAGAGGAATATGATCTACGACGGACGACAGATCAAGGCAGGTCCGGCAGCGCGAGCTATGATCGCGGCGGTCGCCGCGTCCGTGCGCCTCAAATCCGTCTGCTGCCCCGCGGAGGGGGGATAACCCCCACGAATACAGACAGATAAAGGCCATGGGCAGCGTCCATGGCCTTTTTGCATTGATCGAATGAGGAGAACATCGCATGCGCAACAATATCGTTCATATCGGAGCCGGGGAACTCACCTACGAAATCCGGGCCATCGTTGAAATCGCCGAAAAGCTCCAGCAGCTCGGCATCAAGACCAACATGGAGAACATCGGCGACCCGGTGGCCAAGGGGGAGAAGATCCCCGTCTGGATGAAGAAGATCGTGGCCGACCTTGCCATGAAGGACTGCTCGTACGGGTATTGTCCGACCAAAGGAGTTCTGGAGACCCGCCAGTTCCTCGCCGAGCTGACCAACCGACGCGGAAAAACCCGGATCACCGCTGAGGACATCATCTTCTTCAACGGCCTCGGTGATGCCATCCAGAAGGTCTACGGACTGCTGAAACGGGAAGCGCGGGTCATCGGCCCGTCTCCCACCTATTCCACCCATTCCTCTGGAGAAGCGGCCCATGCCGGGCAGAAGCCGGTCTCCTACCGTCTCGACCCCGACAACAACTGGTATCCCGACCTGGACGATCTGCGTCTCTCCGTTCAGTACAACCCAGCGATCTCCGGCATCCTGATCATCAATCCCGACAACCCCACCGGAGCGGTCTATCCCGAACGGATTCTTAAGGAGATGATCGCCATCGCCAAGGAGTACGATCTCTTCATCATCGCCGACGAGATCTATCACAACATCGTCTACAACGGCCAGTCGACCAAGCCCATATCCGACCTGATCGGCGACGTGCCCGCCATCTCCATGAAGGGGATCAGCAAGGAAGCTCCCTGGCCCGGGGCGCGCTGCGGCTGGATCGAGGTCTACAACGCCGACAAGGATCCGGTCTTCAAGCGCTATGTGCAGAGCATTCTCGATTCCAAGATGGTCGAGGTCTGCTCCACCACCCTGCCTCAGAAGGCGATCCCGCTGCTCATGAGCCATCCCGAATACCCTCTCTACCTGGAAGAGCGCAGGAGCCGCTACGAGCTCTGCTCCAACATCGCCTACGATCTGCTCAAGGACGTCCCCGGGATCAAGGTCAACCGCACCAACGGCGCCTTCTACATGAGCGTGGTCTTCACCCCGGGCAAGCTGACCGATCGTCAGACCCTTCCGATCGAGATCAAGGAAGTGCGGGAGATGGTGGAGAGCCTTGTCAACGGGCCGGAAGTCTCCCTGGACAAGCGCTTCGTCTATTATCTGCTGGCCGCCACTGGGATCTGCGTGGTGCCCATCTCCTCGTTCTGCACTCCGGAAAGGGGTTTCCGCATCACCCTGCTGGAGCGCAACGAGAAGGAATTTACCCGGATTTTCAAGACCATCGCCGAGAACATCACCCTCTATCTCGATTCCTGACACCGGGAGACTTTTACGAGCTTTGCTCGTCTCTGGGGCCGGCGCTTTACGCCGGCTCTTTTTTTCAAGATCGAGAGAAAATCCGACCTTTGCACGGTCGGGGAAATGGTATCTTAGTGCTATGACGACGCTGGTTAAAACGGACCTGGCCGAGCCCGTCGGCTCCAGACAGGATCTGGTCGATTACCTGGCCCGGGGCGCCAGGCCCCAGGAGGACTGGGGCATTGGCGCCGAAATGGAAAAATTGGTCGTCGATGCGGAAACGGGCGAGGCAGCCTCCGTTGACCGAGTCGAGACCCTGCTGCAGAATCTCGAAGGCCTGGGCCTGTGGCGCGGCCTCCGGGAGGAAGGACGCCTGGTCGCCCTCATGGGAGAGACATCCTCTCTGACCCTGGAGCCGGGGGGGCAGTTGGAGCTGTCCGGGCGGCTCTGTCCGGATATCCACTGCTCCAACGCCGATTTCATCGGGCACATCAGGCAGATCGTCGGCAAGGCCCGGCCCCTCGGCCTGTGTTTTCTCGGGCTGGGAGTGCAGCCCTTCACCCCTCTGGAGAAGATCGCCTGGGTACCCAAGGCCCGTTACCAGGTGATGGGGCCCTACATGGCCAGGACCGGCGATATGGGTCAGCGGATGATGAAGCAGAGCGCCAGTCTGCAGGTCAATCTGGATTATTCGGATGAGGCCGATTGCATGATGAAGCTGCGGATATCTCTGGCGCTGTCGCCGCTGTTCTATGCGCTGTTCGCCAACTCTCCGCTGATGGACGGTCATCCCACGGGTTTTCTCTCCACCCGGGGGGAGATCTGGTCCCGCACCGATCCTGATCGCACCGGCCTGCTGCCGAAGATGTTCCGCCCGGACGCCGGCTACTCCACCTATGTTGAATACGCCCTGGATGTCCCCATGTATTTCATCCTTCGCGGCGGACAGTTCATCAACCTGACGGCCCGCCGGTTCCCCTTCCGCCGCTATCTGGAAGAAGGATTCGAGGGGCAGCGTGCCACCCTCGCCGACTGGGACCTGCACCTCTCCACCCTTTTCCCCGAGGCCCGTCTGCGTCCCCAGATCGAGATCCGCAGCGCCGACGCCCTTCCGCCGCGAATGACTCTGGCCGTGGCGGCCCTGAGCAAGGGGTTGCTCTACGATGCGGCTGCGCTGCAAGAGATCTGGTCGCTGCTTGCGGACCAGGATGAAGAAACCCGGAACGAACTCTACCGACAAGCCTCCCGTCTGGGGTTGAAGACCCCCATGGGCAAGAGGACCTTGCGGGAGCTGGCTCTGGACGCCCTGGCCATCGCCCGGGGGGGGCTGGAAAGACAGCAGAAGCGAAACCGCCAGGGAAGGGATGAAGGGATCTACCTGGATGAGATTCAGGAAATCGCCGAAGAAGGCGTGACTCTGGCAGAGAAGCTTCTGTCCCGGTGGAAAGGGACCCGGAAGGAGAAGATGGCGGTTTTGATGGAGCACTGCGGATTCGGGACTTAGGTCTGCTCTGTCCTGCGTTCGCCAAAAGTTTTGGGTCGTGTTTTTTTCAGCTCGTCGGCTCCATGGTGTCGTGAGATTTGAGAAAAACCAGATAGTCGGGGGAGAGCCGGTGGGTTTCGGCGCCGCGGATGATGGACCGCAGATAGTCCGGACTCGGTTTCAGACCGGTACGGAATTTGGCGGCCCGGTAGGCGAAGCACTCGAGTTCCCCCCGGGAGGTCTGCACGGTGACGGCCTGGCGGCGGTAATGGCCCCGGTCCACTCCCTGGTAGACATCGAGATTCGCCAGGCTGTTCTCCGGAATATCGTAAATCACTCCTTCCACTTCGGCTCCTTTCTTGTCCTGCAGATCCGCCTTGCCCGTCCCGTCCTCGCCTGGCTTGTAGAAGGCCAGCCGCATGTGGCGAACTTTCCCCGTGCATACCTTGCTGAACGTCACTCCGCGTTCGACCAGCATTTCCTCGTCCATATTGGGGCCGTAAGCAAAATAGAGCATGGGATCTCCTCCTTCTCGGGTTCTGCACTTATTTTAACCCCGGAAAAGCATTTAGCCACGAGGGGCACGAAGTTTCACCGGGGAATTGCATGCTTAAAGCTGCCTGGTTGGCCCCGTGTCTGCCCGCCTCTTGAAAAACCGCTCTCTTGCTGATTCAATGTAATAAGAGGAGTTTTCATGAAATCGACTGCGCTCGATGCCGGCTTGGCCCGGCAGTCCATCGACACTATCCGCCTGCTGGCCGCCGACGCCGTGGAAAAGGCCAAATCGGGCCATCCGGGCGCCCCCATGGAGGCGGCGCCGATCGCCTATCTCCTCTTCACCCGCCACCTGCGGCATCATCCCGCAAATCCAGAATGGCCGGGGCGGGATCGCTTCATTCTATCCTGTGGACATGCCTCGATGCTGCTCTACGCCATGCTTCACCTGAGCGGCTACGATCTACCGCTGGATGAGATCAGAAATTTCCGCCAGTTGGGGAGCAGGACTCCGGGGCATCCCGAGTTCGGTCACACGCCCGGCGTGGAAACCACCACCGGGCCTCTGGGTCAGGGCTTCGCCGCAGGCGTGGGCATGGCCATGGGCGGCCGCTTCCTCGCCGAGCGGATCGATGCGAATCTGTTCGACTACCGAATCTACATCCTCTGCTCCGATGGCGACATGATGGAAGGGATCGCCTCGGAGGCGGCTTCCCTGGCCGGACGGCTGCGCCTGGGAAACCTGATCTGCATCTATCTCGACAACCGCATCACCATCGAGGGGGATACGGCCCTGAGCTTCGGCGAATCGGTCGGTGCCCGCTTTCGCGCCTACCACTGGCAGGTGGAGAAGGTCGGAGGAGAGAATCTGCCGGAAATCGATGCCGCCCTGGAGCGGGCCAGGGAGGATCCCCGCCCCTCCCTGATCATCGCCCGCACACACATCGCCGAAGGCTCCCCCAACAGGCGGGACACCCCCGAAGCCCATGGAGCGCCGCTGGGCGAGGAGGAGGTTCGGCTGATCAAAACCCTGATGGGGCGGGATCCCGAAGAGTCCTTCGGGGTCCCCGAAGACGTCCGGGACCACATGAAACAATCCGTCGAAAGGGGCCGGGTTCTGGAGAGGCGATGGAGGGAGCGATTCGACTCCCTCCGGGATGCCCACGACTCCCCGCTTGTGCCCTGGCTGCAGATGCTCGATCGAGGATTTCCCGAGGGCTGGGACCGGGAGCTGCCGGCCTTTGATCCCGAAGACGGACCCCTGGCTACCCGCGTGGCGAGCGGAATCGTCCTCAACGCTCTGGCCGCGCGGCTCCCCCTGCTGCTGGGCGGATCTTCCGATCTGGCCCCCTCCACCAACACCCTCCTCAAGGGCGAAGAGTCCTTCCGTCCCGACCATAGCGGCCGCAACATCCATTTCGGAGTCCGCGAGCACGCCATGGGGGGTGTTCTCAACGGACTCGCCCGCACCCCGGGGCTCATCCCCTTCGGGGCCACCTTTCTGATCTTCTCTGACTACATGCGTCCCCCCATGCGCCTGGCGGCCATGATGCGCATCGCCCCCATTTACGTCTTCACTCACGACTCCGTCGGCCTGGGCGAGGACGGTCCCACCCACCAGCCGATCGAACAGCTTGCCGGCCTCAGGGCGGTGCCGAATCTCACGGTCATTCGGCCCTGCGACGCCAACGAAACGGCCGAGGCCTGGAAGATCGCCATCGAAAACCGCACCGGACCCACCGCCCTGATCCTCTCCCGGCAGGGACTGCCGGTTCTCGACCGGGACCGGTACGCGCCCGCCCATGATCTGCGCCGCGGGGGCTACGTCCTTGCCGAAGAGGAGGGAAGGCTACAGGCGATTATCATCGCCACCGGTTCGGAAATTCATCCGGCACTGGCGGCGCGGGAGATCCTCCAGAAGGAGGGGATCGGGGTGAGGGTTGTGTCGCTCCCATCCTGGGAGCTCTTCGAGGCGCAGGAAGAAAGCTACCGGGATGCGGTGCTGCCCACGTCCTGCACCCTCAGGGTGGCCGTGGAGGCCGCTTCGCCCTTCGGCTGGGAGCGGTACGTGGGACGGGAAGGAGCGGTGATCGGGATGACCGGTTTCGGCGCCAGTGCTCCGGGCGGGGAGCTGATGGAGCACTTCGGCTTTTCGTCGGAGAGGATCGCCGGGAAGGTGCGAGCACTTCTGATCCATGACCCTCGCTGACCTGATTATTACGTCTCTTTTCTCCTGCGAACCCGACAAAAACCCGGGGGTTTCGCCCCCCGACGGCGACATACTCTTTTGCAGGCCCAAAAGAGTATGCAGAAAAGGGCCCGCCACTGGCGTGGAGCATGCCTGCGCCTATCTTTAGAGTCATCAAGAAGGGCACTGCGGATTGTAACGACCTGCCTTTCCGCACCGAAATTAAACGGAAACCTCGCGCAATGGGTCTCCATTGTCAAGTTACTCCCCGGCAGTGCAGTTCCCGTTTTGGTAAAAAAACCCGTGACCGAGGGGGCCGGAAGAGATCAGGCCCCCCGCCTTTCATGCTCCCGGCAGGGCCGCCGTTTTCTTTGCTTCCTTTCTTTTCGGCGGGATAAAAAGAAAGGAAGACGGGGTGCGGGGCGTAGCGCCCGCGGTCTCTGTTCGTATCCGTTGAAAGTTGGGTTTGTTCAAAACCCGGGGGTTTCGCCCCCCGACGGCGACATACTCTTTTACTGGCCTAAAAGAGTATGCAGAAAAGGGCCTGCCACTGGCGTGGAGCACGCCTTTGCCAATCTCGGATTTATCAATAACGGCGCTGCAGTTGAAAACGGCTTGCTTATCCGCACCGGTGAGAAACGGGAGCCTCTCGCAATGGGTCTCCTGCGTCAAGGTCCGCATCTGTAGTGCAGTTCCCGTTCTGAGTGAAAACACCGCACGCGAGGGGGGCCGGAAGAGAATCGGCCCCCCGCCTTCGGTGCTACGGAGCACTGTAGCCGTTTACCAGAACGGACATCCATTCAGCAGCAGAACATTTT
>NZ_KI421419.1:49221-65399 GCF_000472285.1 Desulfuromonas sp. TF | reverse complement strand
CAGACATGCTCCCGGCAGGGCCGCCGTTTTCTTTGCTTCCTTTCTTTTCGGCGGGTTAAAAAGAAAGGAAGGCGGGGGGCGGGGCGCAGCGCCCGCGGTCCTGATGGTTTGATCCTTGGGGGCGGCTGTCGCTTCCTCTCTTATCATTGACATTCCCTCCAAGGTCCCCGGTCAATAAACAAGAGCGTGCCGGTCTGGGGTGGGCGCGGCACCGGCAAAAAAAATGCGACCCCCCGGAAGGGGTCGCTAGAGGAGGTTTTCCCTTGCCTGACCCAGGAGGCGGGATCAGAAGAGGCGGGTGGCGGAAGTTGTGTTTATAGTTTGCATTGGGCGTGCCAGCTTCGATCTGACGTGATTACGGTTACTTACGACTCCTCTCTGTGGGGCATTCTGCCCCCAAATCCAGAGGCGGGGCAGAATGCCTCTAGAGAACCTCGGAGCGAACCCTTCAGAAATTGAACCAGAATAGTGAGATCATTCCAGTAAACCTTTTACCGTGAGCCGCGCGAACCTGCCTTTCAATTGACATCCCCTCTTCATAAAAGGTATCTTAAGGCCTCTTTTTGTTATGTAGAGGGTGGTATGAGATTTCGGGAGGACAACGGAAAAAATCGATGAGACCGCTCGGCGCCGGTGAGGCGCGGGCGGTTTTTTTTCGCTCGGCAGGGGGTGGAAGGTGGCCAGAAGAAGAGGCAAGCCCGAGGACGAGTTCAGCCAGGTCAACAACAATGAAATGGGTGTTTTGGTCCGTCGCTCCGATGATGCCGAACTCTACAAGGATGCTTACGAAGAGTCGCAGCGCTTCATCCGCATCAGCGATGAGGTTCGCATCTCACTTGAACGGGTAGCGAACGAACCCGAGAGTAAGTCCGAAGCTGAGGAGTCATCCGACAAGCTTACGTCTTCCAAGCTCGCTCAGAAACTCGGAATGAAAACCAACGAGCTGATGGAAAAGTTGGTTACCTCTGGCCACTTTGAAGTGCGAGAGGGAAAGCATTACCTCACAGCCCTGGGCAAAGAAGTCGGCGGCGAGTTTCGGATGAGCCCAAGGTTTGGCCCTTACTTTCTCTGGCCGGAGAATTTCAAAGTATGAGTTGCCCTGATGCTACCATGCCTTGAAAATGTGAAGTTCCTGCACCCGGTGGGGACGTCCACCTTCAGGTATGGCGTGACCATACCCGTCGAGGCGCAGACAGAGCGGATGCGCGCCATCGACAAGGGTGGAAAGGTGCCGGTAACCATTCTTATCGACACAGAAGACCCGATCGTTGCCGAGATCCGCCGCTTGAATAACAAGCCGGGCCATCTTCAGTTCCGCTATGAAAACAAGGCGCAAGAGCGCTTGCGTCAGTACCTGCTGAAGGTGTTCGACAACTCGGCAGAGGGCAGCCTGCTCGAGGTGGCAGAGGTCGCACCGTTTACATTCCTGTTCAGGCCGATGCCGCGAACAACCTCGCCATCGCTTCAGATCAGCGACATACTGCTGCACAGATTGGAGCGGGCCGAGGTGGAACGCATGGCGGAGATAGAACAAATCAGGGAATCCCTTGCTTCCGTGGCGTACGATGCCGGTTTAAGCCAGTCCGACTACAACAGGCGGATCAATGAGGGGTTGACTGAGCAGGGGTGGAATAGCGAGCAGAAGGTTGTCGAAGAACTGGGGCTCAAGTGCGACTTCGAGAAGAACGGTATCTGGGTTGAGGTGGAGTTCGGCAATGCCCGCTCCTATTACCAGGACTATGTGAAGTTCATGCTGGCGAGGAAGCACCGCAACGCAAGGCTTGGGCTGCTTCTCTGCCCGACGACGTCGTTTGCGTCGCTCTTGTGCGAGTTGGGACGGCAGCGGGCTCGGGAGAATGTGGTGCGTGAGCGCCCGCCGGTCTACTCGGGGATGATGAGTTACGAGAAGGCAGCGCGTGAGTTGCCGTTTCTGGGGTTTATGTTCGAGATGCCGATTGTTGTGGCGGGGGTTGGGGTGAGTGGGGGGTAACACGGCTACTACTCCAATCGAAGACCATCTGGAATTCGAAGTCCAATGGACGGACTTTGATGTTGTTGAGAGGGAAATGTGTGTCATCTTACACGGGTCCGCATAAGATGCCGCCATATGCCGGGGCAGGGCGACATAGTGTGTGATTTCAAAAGCTTGGCAATTTTGTTGCGACGTGATACTGGTGTGTTATGCGGCATAGTGCCGAAAATCCGCATCTTATACGGATCCGTCTAGATATTGTTAGCCCACAGCGAAATGTTAAATGGACGGTTTCTTGCTTAAATATTTGCTTTTGGTTTTCATTGTCTCTGTGGTTATCTAC
This sequence comes from Desulfuromonas sp. TF, assembly GCF_000472285.1. Classification (NCBI taxonomy): domain Bacteria; kingdom Pseudomonadati; phylum Thermodesulfobacteriota; class Desulfuromonadia; order Desulfuromonadales; family Desulfuromonadaceae; genus Desulfuromonas; species Desulfuromonas sp. TF. Next base: position 63,084 of record NZ_KI421419.1, on the reverse strand, counting down.
CAGTATATCTATTGGTTTATCATACTTCCTGCGCTCAAAACACAACGAAAAGTATATTGGAGTGAATGGCTGGGCTGGAATTACAACTGTTTTTCTTACTTGGACGAGTACAAGGAATACTGCAAGCAAAATTACCTGCCTTTGTCCCTCCATAGGTTTTTATGGGGTCTGTTTTACTTTAACCTTGGTAATGTGGTGATTTGCTTCTTGATCTCAGTAGCCATTTGAGAATTGTGGCTAACCATAGCGTTGACTCTGACGGGGCAGAGGGCCGCCGCGCAGGTCACGCCAAACGTTAGCCAATCAAAAATAACGACTAGCCATATTTTAATTCAAATCACAAGTGGGGCATTAGATGTTACTTAAGAGGCTTGAAGTTGAAAATATCGGCCCTATTTCCAAGGTCGAGATTGATTTTCCAAAAAATGATGAAAAACCTAAACCACTAGTAGTTGTGGGCGAGAACGGTTCAGGAAAAAGCATACTCCTATCCCATCTTGTCAACACATTGCTTGTTGGCAAACAAGAAGTCTTTGAGGACGTTGAAATCGAGAAGGGCAAGGTCTATAAGTACCGGAGTCCTAAATATGTAAAATCTGGCGAGCATTACTCATTTTCGAATGTTGAGTTTGAATCTGGTGAAAAAGTACAAGAATGGCAACTTGTTTTGCCAAGGATTGAGTTCGAAGAGAAATTCGGATTCACTTCAATCAGAAGAGAATGGAATGAAATAAACTCTGAAGAAAATTCCCACTTCAAATCGACATTTGATGCAGGGTCGAATAGCACAAAGCAGATATTTAAAAATCAATGCTGTTTATATTTTCCTGTAAATAGATTTGAAGAACCAGCATGGCTTAATCTTGAAAATTTAAAAGCAAAAGCCGTCTACACCGATTTAAAGCGAATAACTGGATTTTCCAATAGAGAGGTAATCTGCACATCTCCTCTAAAGAACAACAATAATTGGTTGCTTGATCTTATATTTGATAGGCAACTTTTCGATATTAAAACTCAAAATATTCCCTTACCACTCCCTCCTGGGCAACCACAAACTGTTGTGCCTATCTTTGCAGGATTCGCTGGGCAGAGCGCTAGTATTTATGAGGCAGTACTTAAAGTTCTAAGAGTTATTTTAAGAGAAAGTGGAAATATAAGGCTCGGTGCAGGAACTAGGCAGAACCGGCAAATATCAGTCATGAAAGATGAAAAGGTTTGGGTCCCAAATCTATTTCAATTGTCAACTGGAGAAGTGCAACTCCTCAATCTTTTTCTCTCAATAGTGAGAGATTACGATCTGTCCGAAGGCGAATTTAAAGACCTTAATGACATCAGGGGAATTGTAATAATAGACGAAATAGACTCACACCTCCATACGGTTCATCAAACAGAAGTACTGCCACAGTTAATTAAGTCATTCCCAAACGTTCAATTTGTAATAACTACGCATTCCCCTTTATTCCTCCTTGGTATGGAGAGTTTGTTTGGTGAAGATGGTTTTGAAGTTCTCAATATGCCTACCGGAGACAGAGTTTCCCCTAGTGATTTTTCAGAATTCATAGCAGCATATGAGGCATTTAAAGAAACTACAAAATATAGAGCTGAGATAAAATCTGAACTTGAACGCCATTCAAAACCAATCGTATTTGTCGAGGGCGATTACGATATTCGTTATTTAAATAAGGCGGCAGAATATCTAGGAAAAAAAGAACTTTTGGATAAAGTTCAAATAAAAGACGGAGATGGTTTTGGAAATCTAGACAAGGTATGGAAAAGCTATAACAATTCAGTATCAGGGGTTGTTCCTAATAAAATAATTCTGATTTACGATTGTGATACCAATAAACAAGATACAGAAAAAAATCTTGTATACAAACGTGTTGTCCCGCAAGTAAACCAAAATCCAATTAGAGTTGGCATTGAAAACCTCTTTTCAGTCGCTACGATTAATAAGGTGGAAGAGGCAAATCCACGTTATATTGACATCCATGAAGAGCAAATATCGAGAATTCGGGGTGAGACAAACACAGTTCCGGCATCAAAGTCAGTAAATAAAAGTGAAAAAGGAAATATGTGCGATTGGCTATGTGAGAATGGCAGCCCCGATGATTTCGCAGGTTTTGAGGTTGTTTTTCAAATAATTGAGCAAATAATCAATGGCTAACCAATCGCTAGAGGCGGACTGAATTGCTGTACGTGTTCTCGAAAAGGTCTCTACTAGTTTGAATCGGCAGAACGCAGCCGCTCAGCTTCACCGTTAAATGGCTGAATGATGACTAAACAGAAAAAACCATTCTTCCCGAAAGACAAGCCGAAGTCTTGGATCCTCTACATTACTTCCGGCCTTGTCGGGCTGCTCGTAGGTGGGCCGCTTGCGTATGCTGGTGGGTATTTTGAAATAAAATACTTAAAGATAATTGGAACAATTATTTTTGCCACCTGCTGGTCAATTATGCTCGTCATGTTCTTTGTTTTTGCCTTCGGCCAAGCGAGCGGTAAATACAAGAAAATGGAAGAAAAATCATGGAAAGAGCAAGAATGGTAAACGCCATTTAACTGTCAGGTCCCGGATGATTCCATAGCCAAGAAGAGCTTTTCATTGTTCCTGGCTCGCGATATGCTCTTTGACATCATCTGCGGTGAAATCTGAGGAGCCTGATATGACGATTCGGTTGCACGCCAACGCGACGACGACACCCAGGATTCGGCGTTACATTCAACAATCGGACAAGACGGACAAGGGGCTGGCCAAGGAGCTGGGCATTTCCGTCGATACCGTACGGCGGTGGCGGAAACGCGGTGAGGTACATGATCTCTCCCATACGCCCCACCGGCTCCCGACGACCTTGAACGAGGCCCAGGAAGCGGTGGTGATCGAGCTGCGCCGATCCCTGCTGCTGCCCCTGGATGACCTTCTGGTCGTCACCCGCGAATTCATCCATCCCGGGGCATCGCGGTCGGCTCTGGACCGCCTCTTACGTCGGCATGGTGTGTCTCGGCTGGCGGATCTGATCCCCAAGGAGGACGAGACTCAAACCAAGCCCAAGACCTTCAAGAGTTATGAACCTGGCTTTGTCCATGTCGATATCAAATATCTGCCGCAAATGCCGGACGAGACGGCAACATAACAAAATTTCAAGCAGACAGTTCAACAGCAGTGCTTCTCGAAATTTGGTGCTCCGCCTTGGTCTCTACGCTGCCGCGGGCATAAGGAGTAGGACTCATGCACAAGAGTCGTCTTGGAAACATCGTCATTGATTGCCATACAGACGATTTGATGCGGGAGGCGAAGTTCTGGAGTGCTGCGCTCGGTTGCCCATTGCCGAAGGACGCGCAGGCCCGTGATAAGTTCATTCAACTCGAGACGAGGCCTGGTGAGGTCCAGATCATCATTCAACGGGTCGATCATGATCCGCGAGCCCATCTCGATATTGAGACGAATTCAATTGAAGAAGAAGTAAGTCGCTTGGAGAAGTTGGGAGCAATCCCGGTATCTCGTCATGACGGTTGGACGGTCATGCAAGCTCCGAGTGGGCATATGTTCTGCGTTGGCAAGCCATACAGGGGCGGGTTCGAGCAAGAGGCCAACGTGTGGAAGTGATGCCCATCAACTGCAGCCGACGTCCCCTACGTGACTTCGCCACTCCAGGGCCGCGGCTGAGCTCTGGCGTTAAATTTCAGAATGATTGATAAGAGCAAGATATCAATGTGGGTGCCTTTAGCTACCGTAACGTGGTCACTGACCCACGCGGTGCTCTTTCACCTGAAATGGAACAAAATCATTGAATTGAGCACGAGATTTACGCTTGTCAACTTCTGGGTGTGCGTCCTAGCCATCCTTTTCAGCCTATGCTGGATAAAATTCAGGCCAAAGATAGTAGTGGCCTCAGTCACCATAAGTGCAATCGCAATTTATCCATCAGCATTTGCCTGCTGGGCCTGGACCTGTTGGGCCATAAACGGATTTGCGCCGTAAAAAAAGAAATTTAACCATTAAATCCAGCGGGCGGGGATACATCAGTGGTTCTCTACCCCTCCCGTTTCCCCCCTTTCGAACTGGTACAGCACATGAGAAGACCAGAAAAAGGTGACGGATTTATTTTCCTATTATCACCAACCCACGCCACAATAATCGGCATCTCTGTAATAAGAGAAAAAGGGGACAGATCCCGCGTCCTCTTCACACCTTCCCCACCGGCGCCAGATAAACCGTGAACTCCTCATCTCCATCCACCCCGAGCAGTTCGTCCATCAAATCCTGCCGGCAAGCGGCGATAGCACAGGTGCCGGCGCCGATCGCCTCGCAGGCGAGGTAGAGGTTCTGGCAGACGTGACCGGCGTCGAGGGCGATGACCTTGTAGGCGGCTTCGGCGTAGCGCCACTCGGTGCGGGCGGGGACGGCGGTCCAGATGAAAGTGGCGGCGGCTTCGCCGGCGAAGCGCTGACCGTGCGCCCCGCGCACCAGAGCGGTGGCGAGATCGGCGACGGTGCGTTCTCGCACCAGGGCGTGCTCGAGGGGGAGATAGCGGTAGAGGGCGGTTTGCAGGCCGGCGACATCGAGGACCGCCAGATACATTTCGAAGGGATGCCGGCAGCCGGCAGAGGGGACGGTGCGCAAAATGGCGTCCCGGTGCGGACGGCCGCGCACCCCCTGGCTGGCCCAGAGCAGATAGGCGGTCTCATCGAGGGTAAGGGGGGCGTCGCGGAACTGGCGGCGGCTCTCGCGCCGGGCGATGGCGTCGCTCAATTCACAAGGAGGAATCCGCCAGACGTCCGGTCCCGGCAGGGGGATGATTTCGGCTCCGGCCGGCAGCGGTTTCTGTACCGGCGGCGGCGCGGCGCCGCGATTCTGCGCGGTGGAGCTCCAGTCGACCTCCGGCCGGATGCGGTCGGTAAGAAAGTAGCGGCCGGCGGCTTGTGTGATGGGGGGCTTGTTGCGGTTCGACATCGGTTCACCCGTCCCTTTCCCGTTTGGATACCTGTAGAGCTAAAGGATATCGGGTCATCCATTCCAGCTCAAGCCGGTGCGGTCAGAACGATCCTTCCACCGCACCCCGTCGCCCGCTACAGGGCGGCGGAAGCCCTCGTCAGCCGCCGGCAAACCTCGCATGGCCTGAGGTTTTGGAACAATGAATTTTTGATGAACATCGAGGGGGTTTGGACATGATCAGGGTTCGATGCCTTGAGCATCCCCTCACCCCAGCCCTCTCCCACAGAGGGGAGAGGGAGTAAACAATCATCGGATCATAGAGGGATTCTGCAATGGGCAACTACTCCGTCGTAGTCCTTGACTTCGAAACCGCGGGGGCCTGCCGGCCGTAAGCCGACACAAAAAGAAACACCTCCGGGCCATGCGGGCGCCGGAGGCGTTCTTTGTTTCAGGGTTCCGGAGAGACTTAAAGAGCTCCCTCGACGAGTGTGCCTACCACGGTTGTGGTGTCCGAAGCTATAATCGTGTATCCGCCGTCGCCTGTGAACTCCAAGGTAGCCCAGGTATTATCGGCTCCTTCGAAAAGCATCATCCCGCCATGGGGAATGCCGTCAACGGAAACTTCGATCACCTGGTTCGTGGAGATGTCCACGTATCCGATCACATCATGATAGTATCTCCCCGCTATAGCGACCAGGTCGTATGCGGAACCCGGAGTCACCGTCATTTTGTACCCCTCCAACCGGCAAACCTCCCCTGTGGCCGGGTCCGTCACATTCATGGTCATTTCGATGATCTGCGAGCTGTAGGGATCACCCAGATTCAGATCCATGGAAATGGAACCGCTGCTGGTGAAGGATTCGCCTCCCATGCTTGAGGTCAGGGAGCTGAAGTTCATCTTGAAATTCAGTGTATCTGTCTGCTCGTTGTAATAACCCGAAAAGGTCACGCCTCCGTTGATGGTGACACCTGCCGAACAATAGGTCTCATATTTCATACTGCCGCTGAAGGTTCCGTTCGGATTGGCGCTGATGGACTGGGTCGCCGAACCTCCGCAATCCCCATACATTTTATCGCCTTGCATGGCCGCTGAAACAGAACCCGCCTGCGGGAGGTCCTCAGCGAGCAGAGAGGTTGAAAGTGTCTGCGCAAGGGCCAAGGAGCCCATCGAGGCTTCCGTCGGATCGATCCCCATCCCGGCCTGGAGTTCCCCCCCCTCGTAGGCGCTCAGGGCAATCTCCTCGGCATTCTGTCCGTCGATGACAGCGGCCTTCGTGTTTCCCGGGTAGGTGGGCTCCCCGCTGTCGCTCCCTCCCCCGCCACCACAGGCGGCCAGCGCAATCGCACCGGCCAAAACGACAAGAGATACCCGCAGATTTCTCCATCTTTTTTTTCCCATCATCGTATTCCTCCTTTTTGATTTCATCTGGATTTCTCCCGTACGGATTCCGCACTATGGCATATGTGGTGTTATTTATCAATTCTGAATCATTGATCCATGTTCATGGTTGCGGGGAGACCAGCCCCTTCAACTCCTCCAGCAGCCCCCGCACGAAATCGTACCCCTTCTGCCAGAAGTCCTGGCCGGCCAAGTCGATCCTAGAGGTTTCAGTAGTTCCCGGGGTTTCTGGCTTCCTCCTTTGCAGAGGAGCTCGAGGATCAATTCATATTTCACCTCAGACAACTTGATGTGAATAAAATCAATACACGTGTAGATAAAAATAATGTACAAATGTTAGGCCATGCCTGATTCCCGACCCCTTCTTTCCCTCTTCGCTATTCTCGCCGGCGCCGTCCTGGTGCTCCTCGGCCTGGCGTGCGTCGGGCTCTACCTCGTCGCTGTGCTCACCGCTTTGGGCCATCCAGACCGCTCGGTGATCTTCTGGTACCTGCCTTTTCCCCTGATCGGCATTCCCCTGGCGATGGCCGGCATCTACTTCGTCATGATCGGCGTCAGGGCCTACAGGGATCCCGGCCGACCTTTCGCCCAGCTCAGGTATTCCCTGCTCGCACTGGTCCTGGTTGCCCTGCTCGAGGGCGGTCTGCTGGCCCTCGACCAGGTTCAGACGGACCGGCAGAGGCAGGCGATGATCCGGCAGGAGGAGGTGGCAAGCACTCTGGCGGACGGGATGCACAAGGTCGCCGGGGTGAAGATCGTCTCGCACGACGCGGAGGGATTCACCTTTGCCGTTACCATTGATCAGGGGATTCCGGGAAGCTATCGCCTGGAGACCGAAGTCGCCGACAGCCAGGCGGTGTTTCTGGAAGATTCGCAGGTCGTGAATTTGGGCGGCGACGGAGTGACGATATCCCGGCAGATCCCGTTCGAGAAGCTCTTCGGCAAGTGTGCCGATGCCTTCAGGGGGACGAATATCTACGTCTGCATCGACAATACAGCCGCCACGAGTGTCTTTACGATCCGTTCCCGGCTGATGCTGCTGGCGGACGCGGAGGGAAGCAAAGCGGAGATCGAGCACCTCCGGCCGGAGTTGACCTCGGCCGGCAGCGCCGGGTTCATCCTTGATACCAGGACCGGACCCTGGGGGGTGAGGGTCGACGGTTTTGCGCCGGCATACCGATGACCGTCGGCTGGGCCGTCAAAACGCATCTTACCGCTCTGAAGCAAATCTCCAGAAACCTCGATGACCGGGTCGGTGGAAATGTCCACATTAAACGGGAGCTTCTCACAATGGGTCTCCCTGCGTTGGCGTCCGCACCGGCTGTGCAGTTCCCTTTTTTGCTGAACTCCCCGCATACGGATTATTACCCAAACCGGGAAATGTATTGCAGATGGGGACTTTGACGCTGATGAACCATTGCGAGAAGCCACCGTTTACAACCGGTGCCGATGACCAGTGTCGATGTGATCATCACGGTGTAATTTGATGAACGAGGTAGCCGAGCAGGCATGCTCCACGCAGTGGAATGGCATTTTTTGCTTACTTTTTGTTGCCGCATGGACAAAAAGTAAGGCGGGGTGCGGGGCGCAGCGCCCGCGGTTCTGACCGTCTTGGTCACGCCTGCAGTGCAGATCCCGTTTTGAGTAAAAATCCCCCTTATTCTTCCACCAGCCCCTTCAGCTCATCCAGCAGCCCCCGCACGAAATCATACCCCTTCTGCCAGAAATCCGGACCGGCCAAGTCGATCCCCAGCGGCCTAAGCAGGTCCGCGGGCTTCTGGCTTCCTCCCTTTCCGAGCAGCTCCAGGTACCGGGGGACGAACGCGGCCCCCTCCTCCCGGTATTTCTGGTAAAGCGCCAGCACCAGCAGCTCGCCGAACACGTAGGAGTAGCAATAGAAGCGGGCGTGGATGAAATGGCTGATGTAGCTCCATCCCCAGCGGTAGGGCTCGATCATCTCCACCGCATCGCCGAAGAGCTTCCGGTTCTCCTCCCACCAGAGCGTGCAGAAATCCTCCGGGGATAGAAGGCCTTCGGCCCGCTTGTGATGGGCGGCGAGTTCGAAGCGGGTGAGAGCATTCTGGCGGAAGGTGGTGGCGATGATATCCTCCAGTTTGCCGCACAGAAGCTTGATCTTCACCTCGCGGTCCGTCTCCCGGTCAAGCAGGTGGCGCGTCAGGAGCATCTCTCCGAAGACGCTGGCGGTCTCGGCGAAGGGAAGGGGGGCGTGGTAGTGAAAGAGGTTCTGACCCTGGGAAAGGGCGAAATGGACGCCGTGGCCGAGTTCGTGGGCCAGGGTGGAGACGTCCCTCAGGTTTCCGGTGTAATTGAGGAGCACGTAGGGTTGATGTCCCGGCATCATTCCCATGCAGAATGCGCCCCCGGTTTTACCCGGATGAGGAAGGACATCGATGCGGCGCTCGGTAAAGAAGGCCTCGGCCGCGGCGGCCAGCTGCGGCGAAAATCCCCTGAAGGCTTCCAGGACCATCGTCTTCGCCTCGGCGAAGGGGAACAGCCGGTTCTCGGCTCCGATGGGAGCGTAGACATCCGTGTTTTTCATCCGATCCAGGCCAAGCAGCCGGCGCTTGAGATCGAAATATTCCCGGGCCAGACCGTAATTGGCCTCGGTGACCTCCATCATTTTCTCCACCATGGCCGGCTCGGTTTCGCTCGAAAGATGGGTCGGCGTCATGATGTCGGGGTACCGGCGCAGCTCCACCTCCTTGGCGTGATCGAGGCAGAGGTTGTTGAGGCAGGAGGTCAGCACCAGGGCGTTCTCCGCGTATCGCTCCAGGAAGGTGGCAAAGGCCTTCTCGCGCACCTCCCCCTCCGGATGATGAAGGAGCGCCAGCAGCTCTTCGCCGGCCACCTCCCGCTCTTCTTCCTCGCCCGGCATGCGGAAGGTAAAGTGCAGGGAAGAGGTGAGCTCGTCGAAGAGTTGGACGAAGGCCTCCCTTCCGGAGAGGTCCTTGCGCTTGAGAGCCTGCTCCACCTCCTCGCCGAGGGTATAGGGGGCGTGGGCCCTGAGCTGGTTGAGGTAATGGGCGTATCCGGCGACTTCCGAATCCCGGAGCAGGTCGGCAAAACGCTCCTGGTCGATGCGGAGGATTTCCAGTTCGAAAAAGAGGATCTCCTCGCTCGCCGCGCTCCAGGTCTCCCGCACCCGGGCCATCAGCGCCTTGTGGGCTGCGGCGGTGCTGTCGGCGGAAAAGAGAAGCTGGGCATAGAGATAGGGTTTCAATCCACGCCGCTGGAGGGATTCATAGCCTCTGAGGGCGGCCGCCAGCAAATCGGGAGAGAGGTGATCCGAAGAGATGCGTCCCCGGAAATCCCGGCGGAAGGTCTGTGCCTCCTTGCGGACCCGGCTCAAGTCCTCTTCCAGGGAAGGGTCGTCGGGGCCGGCGTAGAGGCCAGAGAGATCCCAGCAGAGGTTTTCCTCCGTGGTTGTGGTCATAAATGCTCCTTCCGTGCGGTAAAGGGAGGGACTCTAGCTGTTGCGGTTTTCGCTGTCAAAGGAAAAAGACCGCGAGGAGTGAGGGGTGAGGAGCCTCACTCTTTTCAGGCATACTGCTAAATGATAAGGGAGACGGGAAAAAAAGCAACCGACGGCACCAGTTGCCTGAACGGTCCTGTGGGATATACTTTGAGAACTTTTTTCCGCGGATCGCGTCTATCCATCTCAGATTGAGGCCATCATGACCCTCGGCAGATTCCCTTCCGGCGAGCAGGGGCTTTACGACCACTGGTATGAGCACGAATCCTGCGGGGTCGGCTTCGTGGCCAACATCAAAGGGGAGCGCAGTCATTTTCTGGTGCGCCAGGCTCTGGATGTTCTGGCCAATATCGAGCATCGCGGAGCGGTCGGCTGCGACCCGGATAGTGGCGACGGCGCCGGAATCCTGCTGCAGATTCCCCATGAGTTCTTCCGGGACGAATGCGCCGAGGATTTTTCCGCCCTCCCCGAGCCCGGCCAGTATGCCGTCGGCATGCTGTATCTGCCTCGTGTCCGGCAGGAGCGAAGCCGCTGCGAAAGGCTGGCCGAGCAGGTCATCGCCGATCACGGAATAAGTTTTCTCGGCTGGCGGACGGTTCCGACCGACAACAGCCGTCTCGGGGAGGGTTCGAGATATCTGGAGCCGGTCATCCGGCAGATCTTTGTCGGCCGCCCGAAGGAACTCGCCGACGAGCTCGCCTTCGAACGCCGTCTCTACGTCTGCCGGCGTCACCTGGCCAACCGGGTCAAGGCCATGGGGCCGCTTCCGGAGCAGACGTTCTACGTCTGCAGCTTTTCCAGCCAGATCATCGTCTACAAGGGAATGCTCACCCCCCGCCAGCTCCCCGACTATTTTCTCGACCTGCGCAACCCCCAGATCCAGAGCGCCCTGGCCCTGGTCCACTCGCGCTTTGCCACCAACACCTTTCCCAACTGGGTGCGCGCCCATCCCTACCGCATGGCCGCCCACAACGGAGAGATAAATACCCTGCGGGGCAACGTCAACTGGATGCATGCCCGTCAGGCCCTGCTGACCAGCCGCGAACTGGGGAACGACTGGGCCAGGATCCTGCCGGTCATCGATGAAAGCGGCAGCGACTCGGCCATGTTCGACAACTGCCTGGAGTTTCTTCACCTCTCCGGCCGCTCCCTCCCCCACGCGGTGATGATGATGATCCCCGAGCCCTGGAGCGCTCATCGGCAGATGAGCGAGGAGAAAAAGGCTTTCTACGAGTACCATTCCTGTCTGATGGAGCCCTGGGACGGACCGGCCTGTATCGCCTTTACAGACGGTGTGCGCATCGGCGCCGTTCTCGACCGCAACGGCCTGCGTCCTTCGCGTTTTTACGTCACCCGGGACGATCTGGTGATCATGGCGTCGGAGGCCGGCGTGCTGCCCGTTCCGCCCCAGCGCATCGTCCGGAAGGGGCGCCTGCAGCCTGGCCGGATGTTTCTGGTCGATACCGCGCAGGGACGGATCGTTCCCGATGAGGAGATCAAGGAGGAAATCGTCACCGCTCATCCTTACGGGCAGTGGCTGGACGAAAACCTGGTGCGCCTCGAAGATCTTCCTCCCGCGCCTCCCCGTTCAAGCGCCGAGCCGGCCTCGCTGCTGCAGCGCCAGATGACCTTCGGCTACACCTTCGAGGAGCTGCGCGGCGTTCTGGCGCCGATGGCGGCCGATGCCGTCGAGGCGGTCGCCTCCATGGGCAACGACACCCCTCTGGCGGTTTTGTCGGACAAGCCCCAGCTCCTCTATGCCTATTTCAAGCAGCTCTTCGCCCAGGTGACCAACCCCCCCATTGACAGCATCCGTGAGGAGATCATCACCTCCACCGGAACCACCCTGGGGGCGGAACGCAACCTCCTTCATCCATTGCCCGAGTCCTGCCGCCACCTCAAGCTTTCTACACCGATCATCGACAACGAGGAACTTGAGAAGCTGCGCCGGATCGATCGTCCGGGGCTTAAGGCGCAGACCCTGCCGATCCTGTTCGCCGCCTCGGCTGGAACCAGAGGGCTGGAGGAGGCGCTGGACGAACTCTGCTATCGGGCCGACGCGGCCATCGCTGCCGGGGTGAGCCTGCTGGTCCTCTCGGACCGGGGGGTGGATGCCGAGCGAGCCCCCATTCCGGCGCTGCTTGCGATTTCAGGGCTGCATCACCACCTCATCCGCAGGGGGACACGCACCCTGGCCGGGCTGGTGCTGGAGTCCGCCGAGCCCCGCGACGTCCACCAGTTCGCCTTGCTGATCGGTTACGGGGCCGGTGCGGTGAACCCTTATCTCGCCCTGGAAACCCTCGACCAGTTGATCGAAGAGGGGCTGCTCGGTGTCGATCACCGGATCGCCGTGCGCAACTACCTCAAGGCAGCCGTCAAGGGAGTGGTCAAGACCATGGCCAAGATGGGGATCTCCACCATCCAGAGCTACCGCGGCGCCCAGATCTTCGAGGCGGTCGGCCTGCAGAGATCGGTGGTCGACAGATACTTCACCTGGACCGCCTCGCGCATCGAAGGGATCGGCATCGAAGGGATCGCCGAAGACGTGCTGCGCCGCCACCGTCATGCCTTCGCTGCACGCCTCGACCCCTCCGAAGGGCTCTCCCCCGGCGGGAAGCACATGTGGAGGCAGGAAGGCGAGCTCCACCAGCTCGGGCCCATGGCCGTTCACCTGGTGCAGGAGGCCGCCCGCAAGGGGGACTACCGGCTGTTTCATGAGTTCTCCGCCCTTGCCGACGATCCCGGCCGCAACAGGGCCAACCTGCGGGGACTGCTCGATTTCCGCTTTCCCGCCGAAGCGGTTCCCCTGGAGGAGGTGGAGCCGGTGGAGGCGATTCTGCGGCGGTTCAAGACCGGGGCCATGTCCTACGGTTCGATCAGCAAGGAGGCGCACGAAACCCTGGCCATCGCCATGAACCGGATCGGCGGCAAATCGAATACCGGCGAAGGGGGCGAGGATCCGGCCCGCTTCCATGTCGATGCCGTCGGCGACAACCGCATCAGCGCCATCAAGCAGGTGGCTTCGGGGCGTTTCGGCGTGACCAGCGCCTACCTCGTCAACGCCCGGGAACTGCAGATCAAGATGGCCCAGGGAGCCAAACCGGGAGAGGGGGGACAGCTTCCCGGGCAGAAGGTCTACCCGCCCATCGCCCGGGTGCGCTATGCCACCCCCGGCGTCGGGCTCATCTCACCGCCGCCCCATCACGATATCTATTCCATCGAGGATCTGGCCGAGCTGATCCACGACCTGAAGAACGCCAATCACGAGGCCCGCATCAGCGTCAAGCTGGTCTCCGAGGTGGGGGTCGGAACCATTGCCGCAGGCGTGGCCAAAGCCAAGGCGGACGTGGTCCTCATCTCGGGGCATGAAGGAGGGACAGGCGCCTCGCCTCTGTCCAGCATTCATCATTCGGGACTCCCCTGGGAGCTGGGGCTGGCCGAAACGCACCAGACCCTGCTCCTCAACGGCCTGCGCGACCGCATCACGGTGGAGACGGACGGCCAGCTCAAGACCGGGCGCGACGTCGTTCTCGCCGCCCTTCTCGGCGCCGAGGAATTCGGATTCGCCACGACCCCCCTGGTGGTCCTCGGCTGCATCATGATGCGCGCCTGCCATCTCAATACCTGTCCCGTCGGCGTGGCGACCCAGGATCCGAAGCTGCGGATGAAATTTCGGGGGGACCCGGAGCATGTAGTGAATTATTTCACCTTCGTCGCGCGACAGGTGCGCGAATTGATGGCGCGCCTCGGTTTCCGCCGCTTCAACGAGATGGTAGGGCGCAGCGACCTGCTGGAGATGCGCGGGGGATTGACGGGGGAGAAGATCCGCGGCCTCGATCTGTCGCGGATTCTCTACCGGCCCGAGGTCTCGCCGGAGACAGGCGCCTACTGCTCCGCTCCGCAGGATCACGGGCTGGAGCGTGCCCTTGACCGCACCGTCCTGTTCGGTCTGTGCGAGCCGGCCCTTGAATCGGGAACGCCGGTTCACGCCACCCTGCCGATACGCAACGTTCACCGGGTGGTCGGCACGATGCTCGGCAG
>NZ_KI421419.1:36810-49160 GCF_000472285.1 Desulfuromonas sp. TF | reverse complement strand
GCGCCCCCCCGCCGCTACGGTCTCAAGGGCCTTCCCGACAACACCATCCGCCTCAAGTTCATCGGCTCGGCCGGCCAGAGCTTCGGCGCCTTCATTCCCCGCGGCATGACCCTGACCGTCGAGGGGGACGCCAACGACTACTGCGGAAAAGGCCTCTCCGGAGGGCGGATCATCCTCATCCCTCCGCGAGGCGCCGCCTTCGATCCTCAGAAGAACATCATCGTCGGCAATGTCGCATTCTACGGGGCGACCGCCGGGGAGGCCTTCATCCGCGGTATGGCCGGCGAGCGCTTCTGTGTGCGCAATTCCGGGCTGACCGCTGTCGTCGAGGCGGTGGGAGACCACGCCTGCGAGTACATGACCGGCGGCCGGGTGGTCGTGCTCGGGCCGACCGGCCGCAACTTCGCCGCCGGGATGTCGGGGGGGATCGCCTATGTGCTGGACGAGGCGGGATCTTTCGCAGGCCATTGCAACTCCGGCATGGTCGATCTCGAAAGACTGGAAGATCCAGGCGAAATCGCCGGGGTGCGGGAGCTGATCGAGCGCCACCGCGACCTGACCCGGTCGGACCTCGCCGAGGCGGTCCTCGCCGACTGGCCGCGCAGCGTTTCGCGCTTCGTCAAGGTATTCCCCCGGGATTATCGGCGGATGCTGGAGGCCATCGACCGCGCCACCGAATCTGGCCTCTCCGGCGACGAGGCGCTGGAAGCCGCCTTCGAGGCGAATGCGAGGGATGCGGCGCGGGTGAGCGGCAATTGAATTTCCGGTCGGAAATGGTCCTTTTCCGCCGTGGCGGCGTCAATCTGCGGCCTTGTTTGTGCGGCGTACAATGTACGCCTCCGCGCAATTCCTTGATTTCCTTGCCACGACGAAAAATTCCTCGTTTCCAGCTCGGAAATTAGTTTGAAATAGCTGAAAACTGGTAAGAATCTCTTTGGGTGGGTTGAACGATGGGCAAGCTGGGCGGATTTACTGAATATTTCCGGGAACTGCCGGCCGACAGGCCGGTGGGGGAGCGGATCGCCGACTGGGAGGAATTTCACCTCCACTATCCCGAGGAGAAGGCCCGGGAGCAGGGGGCGCGCTGCATGGAATGCGGCACTCCGTTCTGTCACACGGGGTTCATCATCGCCGGAGCGGCGTCCGGCTGCCCGGTCTACAACCTGATTCCCGAATGGAACGATCTGGTGTGGCGCGGTTTGTGGCGCAAGGCGCTGGAGCGCCTGCACATGACCAACAACTTCCCCGAGTTCACCGGTCGGGTTTGCCCCGCCCCCTGCGAGGGGGCCTGCGTCCTCGGCATCATCGATCCGCCGGTGACCATCAAGGCGATCGAGCAGGCGATTGCCGACCGCGGCTTTGCAGAAGGGTGGATCGTGCCGCGGCCCCCCGCCGGGCGGACCGGCAAGCGGGTTGCGGTGATCGGTTCGGGGCCGGCGGGACTCGCCTGCGCCGCCCAGCTCAACAAGGCCTGGCACGAGGTGACTGTCTTTGAGAGAGCCGACCGCATCGGCGGCCTTCTGACCTACGGCATTCCCAACATGAAGCTCGACAAGGCCGTCGTAAAGCGCCGGGTCGATCTGCTGGAGGCCGAGGGGGTGGCCTTCGTCACCGGCGTCGAGATCGGCCGGGACAGGACCCTTGCCGAGTTGCGCGGGGAGTTCGATGCCGTGGTGATCTGCTGTGGGGCGACCCGGCCTCGGGACCTCAAAATTCTCGGCCGCGAAGCGGAAGGCATCCACTTCGCCATGGAGTATCTTACCCATAACACCCGCAGTCTTCTGGACGGCGCCCCCCTCGAAATCACCGCCGAAGGAAAGGACGTGGTGGTCATCGGCGGCGGAGATACCGGAACCGACTGCGTCGCCACGGCCGTGCGCCAGGGGTGCAGGAGCATCACCCAACTGGAAATCATGCCCCGCCCGCCGCAGGAGCGCGCCCCGGGCAACCCCTGGCCGCAATGGCCCAGGGTGTACGGCCTCGATTACGGGCACGAGGAGGCGCGGGAGATATTCGGCGAGGATCCCCGCCTCTACCTGACAACGGCCGAGCGGTTCCTGTCCGATGCGACGGGACGGGTCCGGGAAATTATGATTCACACGATCGAATGGCGGGAGGAGGCCGGCATCACCCTGCCGACAAAGGTGCACGGCACCGAGAAGACCCTCCCCGCCGATCTGGTGCTGCTGGCCATGGGGTTTCTCGGGCCGGAGGAGTCGGTGATCGAAGGTCTGGATGTCGAGCAGGATCCCCGAAGCAACATCAAGGCCGAATACGGTCGATTCGCCACCAGCGTCCCCGGCCTGTTCGCCGCCGGCGACGCCCGACGGGGCCAGAGCCTGATCGTATGGGCGATCAACGAGGGAAGGGGGGCAGCCCGGGAGGTGGATCGCTACCTGATGGGAGAGACCGATCTGCCCTGAGTTTCCTCATTACTGCACTTCGTGAGGCGCGCGTTCTCCCTCACACTTCACGGATTCAGGCGGATTTCTTGCTTGCGATATCCATTCTCTCCCTGCAGGTCTCACTTGGCCAGCTCTGGCTTTTTTCATCGAACTGGACCTGAAAATGGTTTCCTGAACAAGAGGTCACCTTACCGATTGCATGCAGTGTCAGATCTTCGACAAACCGTTCTTCACCATCGGCAACGCCTTTGCACAAGGCTCTGAATTCTGGTTTTCTCATGACAGACTCCTTTCTTCATCCGCATCGGATGTGAGATGCGCGGCTTCTGCCTGCCGCGTCTTTCCTGTCTTGTTCCGAAATTATAACATGAACACGAAGCGTGAGATTCCCCTCCATTTCGCTGACCTACACAAAAGAGTTCTTTTCAGGAGGGTGCGATTGATAACAGCGTTCTAGCATTCTGTTCAGGGATGAATCTTGTTTTTGTGGACAGGTCTTCATTAAGGCAATAGGTAAACAATCTTTTAAAAAGATGTTATAATTTATATACATTTCCTGACTTTTCCCATGGAGGTAAAATAGTGGAACCGGAACAGCGTTTTCGCCTGCTGCAGCGGGCAAGGCTCAAGACCTTTTTCAAGAGAGGGTTCCTGTTACTGCTCTGTGGAACCCTGCTGTACTATGCTGTGGCGATCGTTTACGCCACCAAGACCATCTATAAGGTCCGGCGCAACTACGCCGTGATTCTCGAGGATCTCTCGGGCGAACGGCGGGTGGTAAAGGATGTCGGCTGGCACGGCCGCCTGCCGTTTTTTACACGTCTGGAGCTGGAAGTCCCTCTGATGAACCAGGAGCTTCATCTCGGCGGCATGCCCGATTCCCAGCGCATCATGTCGCAGGGGAACGTCTCTCTATGGGCGAGCGCCATGCTCACTTTCCGCATCATGGACCTGGAGCGGTGGGGAATCGAGAACAAGTCGCCACAGGCCCTGCTGCAGAATGATTTCGACGGCATCGTCAAGGACATCATGCAGGGCCGCACGGTCGACGAACTGATCTCCGATCGGGAAAGGATCAAGGAGGAGATCTATCGCGACCTCAAGGAGCGTGCGATCAACGAAGGAGGTCCGACGCTGGAGGAGAAATACGGCATCGAGGTGGTCTCCTTTATTCTCCGCGATACCCGCTTTGGCGAGAAGCTGGCCGAGGCGAGTGAAGAGAAGAAACGCCGGGAACTCATTGCAGAGGCGGAGAACTATGCCGCCGACCTCGAGGCGAGCCGCACACGAAAGCTCTATGCCGCCTACAGCGACTCGATTCGGGATTTCCGCCGTTCGCTCGGTCTGAACAGCGATGGAGACCGTTTTCTTTTCGAATTCCTGAATCAGCAGAAATGGGCCGCCGCCTACGAGAAAAACCAGCAGGGGCAGAACACCTTCGTTCTGACCAATACCGGCGGGGCGCCTCCTGTCGTCCTTCCGGCTCCTGCGCCGAAAGAACACTCCAGAAAGGAAACGCAATCCACATATGTCCAGAGTGCGAAAGACCAGAAGCCCCGTCTACGTGAGGCTGTCGGAGCGGCGGATCAGGCAGATTGAGGCGCTGGTAGCGGGCTGGAGTTTCGAGACCCGCCTCTTTGTGCTGCGCCGCCTGCGACAGTACGATCCGACCCGCTCACCTTTCGAGGTGATCAGGGGCTGGTTGCGTCTGCTCAAGCCCGCCGAACGGAGCTTTCAGATCCTGCGCGATCCCGAGCTGCTCAACGACTGGCGGCGGCGCTTCGAGGTTTCCGGGTCGCAGAGCGCTGCCGCGGCTTGGGAAAAGATCCTCGGCAAGGAATTGGACTGGCATGACTACCAGTATCTGACATTCCTGCTGGAGAAGCAGACGTCCGACGTTTTCGTCCCTCCTTCCTTCCTGGAATTTTTCCGCAAACTCTATCACGCCCATATCCTCAAGGAGTACAACGAGGATCCCGCTGTGCCGCGAGCCCCGCTCGTCCTGGTCATCGGCGGCAGCGGCAGCGGAAAGAGCGCCACCGTCAAGCAGGCCCTGGAGGATGCGGTCTTCGGCGCCGAGGTGCGTCCGGTGGTCGACCTCGAGGCGAAGCGGGAAGATGTTCTGGCCGACGAACCCTTCTGGCGCAGTCTGGAGGACGTCGATCCGGAGCTGGCGGTGCGCCTGGAGCGCCGGCGCAAGGCGGAGCGACTGCGCCTCTTCTCCCGCCTTCCGGTGGTGAAGTACATGTTCCGGGAGCGGATCAGCCAGGCTCTCTCTTCCCTGGAGGAGGAGGGGGTCTATATCGATTACGCCATGATCACCCCCAACGATTATCAGACCGCCTGGGCCGGTGAGCCCGGAAACTACCTGCGCAAGGCCATGGGCGACCCCCGGAGGACCTGCATCCGGCACCTCGAGGAAGCCCACTCGGCCTTCGGCCGGCCGGACCAGATGAGCAGCGTCAAGGGGCAGCAGGCGACCCTGGTCGATGCCGGCAATATCCTCCTGGACGAGATCGCCATGGGGCGTCGCGACTGCCTGCTGATCGCCACCACCGACCAGCCGGAGCAGTTCGACCCCGCCATCTACCGCCGTTTCGTCGAACGGGGGCTTGTCCTGGACATCAGCGAGCTGTGGGTGGATCCGGCCAATCTCAAGGAAGTGGTGCGCCTGGAGCTGAAGCGCAAGAATTTCTCCTTCTCCGCTCCGGCCAACGGAGCCCGGCTCCTGTCGGAAAAGGTGCTGGAGGAGACCGTCGCACGGCTCGACCCCATCTTCCGTGAGCGGAGTCTGCGCATCACCCCCGCCTACGTGCGCCGCCTCATCGACTCCATCATCGCCCTCAAGGGCGACTTCCGCTCCGATTATCTCGACGATCAATACCTGGTGCGCGATGCCCTCAAGGCCGTTGCCCGCAACGTCCATGGATCCCTGTACAAGAAGCTGGTGGGGCATATGGACCGGAGCATCCGTTGGGAGGACTATATCGGGGGGATCAAGAACGAGTTCTCCGAAATGGCCAACAATGCCCTGTATTACAATATCAGCGACGAAAAAGGGGTCGTCCTCACGGGACCGCCCGGATCGGGCAAAACCTTCATGGTGAGGGCCTGGCTGGGGGACAACGTCGAGGTGCAGGATCTGGTGGTCAATCTCAACGATCTCACCGATCCCACCAACCCCCTGGAGGGGATGGTGGAGAACCTGGAGCGGGTTTACGACATCGCCAAGATGCTCTCTCCCTCCATGGTCTTTTTCGACGAGGGCGATTCGGTGGCGCCGAGGCGATCGCCGCAGGGGGGAAGCCCTTACGACAAGGTGACAAACAAGTTTCTTTCCATCATCGACGGCGAATCCCCCCTCTCCCGGGTCTTCACCGTTCTCACCACCAATCGGCTGGACATCCTCGATCCGGCCCTGATCCGCTCAAAGCGTCTGAAGGTGCTCAACGTGACCGGACACATGAGGGATGACGATGCGCTGCGCATCATGCGCAAGGAGATGAACGGCATCCCTCTGGAAGAGGAGCTGACCCACGAGGAGATGGTTCGCATCGCCCGGAGCATCTGCGAAACTCCGGCCGACTTCACCGCCTTTGCAGAAAAGGTCCGATCCCTGCGCTCCACGGAGGTGGAGGTGCTCGATAAACTGATGTCGGCGGTGAAGGAGAGCGAGGCGGAGCGGGCACGCTTCGTGCGCTTCAACTACAAGACCCTGGTGGGACTTCTGGAGGGGGCCGGAGGAGAGCCGAGTCTCGCACTGAAGGCACGGCACGGAGAGGAATCCCTCCTCGGCTGTCTGGATGAGGCCGCCCAGCGCCTCTCCCGCATTCGCGATTCCGGTGTTTTTCCGGTCATCCGCTGGCATCTGCACAGTGCCCGGCAACAGCTCGCCAGCAGTCCGGCCCGCAAGGGGAAACAGCAGCTCGACGAGTTTCTCGAAACGGAACTCTCCCATGAACCCCAGGTCGGCTTCGTGGTGGGGGTGGGCGCCAATGAAACCAGCGGGGTTCTGCTCCCCATCGCCTCCTCGCTGGTCTACCGCGTCTTTCCGGAAAAGATCGTGGTGACCGGGGCGGTCTCCTCGTCGGCTCCGGGCGCCGCGGAACTCGACCTCGCGGTACAGATGACCCACCAGAGCGCCCGGGAGGCCCTCACTTTGGTGGAGAATTATCTCCAGTACCTCTGTCCGGCCCTGAACGTTCCCCGCATCCTTGGTGAATTCCTGGACGGCTACAGCCTGCACCATCAGCTCCTGTCAGCCTCTTACAGCGTGGGCGGACCTTCCGCCGGTTTTGCTTTGACCATCAACACCCTCTCCATTCTTCTCAGCCTTCCGGTTCTCAACGACTTCGGAATCACCGGCGCCCCATGGACGAAGGGAGCGCAGCGGGGCGAGGTGGGGGCATCGGTCATCATCGGCGGACACCGCAAGAAGACGGAGAAGGTACTGCAGTACCTCTCCCGCATGTACATGCCGCTGCAGAACTATCAGGATATGGAAGCCGAAGTTCTGGAGGCCTATCGGATAGAGGGGAGGGATATCAGGGGGGTCCGCAGTTTCTCCGCTCTGGTTCCCGAGGTTTTCTTCTTCGGTGATTTGCAGCAACGCCGTCTGACCGAATTTCTGCGTCTGCGTCGCGAGCAGGATCTTACGGATGGCTTGCGGAACGGACATTCATCCCGTCGTCAGGAACTGGAGAAATGGGAATCGGAACTGCGTCATCAGGCGGAGGAGGAGATTCGGCGGCGCATGGAAGCCGTGCACGAAACGGTGAAAAGGGGGGTCATCGCTTACTCCAGTCTGGAAGAGATTTTCCGTCAGCCCCCGATGCCGGCGGCGGAGAAGCGGGACGAGGCGCTCTGAACGGACGCCCCGGCCGAATGCAGCACGTCCCTTTTTTTATTCCACCACCCAGACGGCGCAGCCCTTAGCATGGCGGAGGATCCGGTCGGAAACGCTGCCGATCAGGTAATCCTTCATCGAGGAGCGTCCCTGCTTCCCTACGCAGATAGCTTCGTATCCTCCTTTTTCCGCCTCAATGAGGATCTCGGTGGAGATGTTCTGGACATCGGCGGCGAACTTGCTCTCAACCTGATCGGGCTTCAGGCCCAGTTGCTCGGCCCGGTGCTTGAGGAAACGGAACATTTCGGCATCGCGTTTCGCCTCTTTGCTCTCGTAGTCCTCCACATCCTTGCGGTGTTTCTCCAGCTTTTCGTCCCATTCCCCCTTGCCGGGCAGTTTGTCATACTCCATGACGTTGATGGGAATGGGTTCTCCGACGTGAAAAAGGGTCATCTGGAAATTCTTGATATCCCGGCCCAGCTTTGCCGCATACTCCACGGCGTGCTCAGAAGCGCTGGAGCCGTCAACCGCCACCAGGATTCTGTGTGCCATAATTTCCTCCGCTGTTGTCTGCTTTGAAAACCAGTATATCAATGGCTGTTTTAGTTTGCAATGTTCCGAAATTTCGAGGTTTATGATCGCCGAATGTATTGAATAGGCAGCCCTTTCTGATACGCTTTGCCATATCAATTTTGCTGAAACGGGAGGCGCTCATGGCGGTTGACGAGTTTATCCTGTGGTTCGGAGATGTCGGTAAGGAAGACGTTGGCAGAGTCGGCGGCAAGAACGCATCGCTGGGGGAAATGGTCCGGAACCTTTCTCCCCGTGGAGTGCTGATTCCGCCGGGGTTCGCCGTGACCGCGGCGGCCTACCGTCGATACATCGGGAGCGCCGGGATCGAGGAGAAACTGCGGGATCTGCTGGGCAGTCTGAATACGGAGACCGGAGAAAACCTGGCCGAGGTGGGGCGCAAGGTGCGCCGTACCATTCGCTCCGCCCCTTTGCCCGAGGAAATCGATGAGGCGATCCGCAAGGCCTACCGGCAGATGGAGGAGGATTTCGGCAGGGACTGCGACGTCGCGGTCCGCTCCAGCGCCACCGCCGAAGACCTCCCCGAAGCGTCTTTTGCCGGCCAGCAGGAGACGTTTCTCAATATCCGGGGGGAGGAAGATCTGGTGGAGGCCTGTCGCAAGTGCTTCGCCTCCCTTTTCACCAATCGAGCCATTTCCTATCGACAGGACAAGGGATTCGACCATTTCGACGTGGCCCTGTCCATCGGAGTGCAGAAGATGGTTCGTTCCGACCGGGCCTGTGCCGGGGTCATTTTCACCATCGACACGGAAACCGGCTTTCCGGATGTGGTCATGATCAACGCCGCTTGGGGGCTCGGCGAAAACGTGGTCCGAGGCGCAGTCAATCCGGATGAGTATTATGTTTTCAAACCGGCTCTGAAGGAAGGATTCCGGTCCATTATCGGAAAGAACCCAGGGTCCAAGGAAAAAAAGATCGTCTACACCGAAGAGGGCGGCAAGGGGGCAACCCGGGAGGTCTCCGTGTCCAAGGAGGACCGCCGCCGGTACTGCCTGGAGGACGAAGAGATTCTCTCCCTGGCCCGGCAGGCCTGCAGCATCGAGGAGCATTATGGCCGTCCCATGGATATCGAATGGGCCAAGGACGGCGAGACGGGAGACATCTTCATCGTCCAGGCCCGGCCGGAGACGGTCCAGTCGATCCGCGAGAAGAGCCGCCTGGAAACCTACCGGCTGAAGGAGGAGGGAGACGTTCTTGCTTCAGGCAAGAGCGTCGGCAGCAAGATCGGCGCCGGGAAGGCACAGGTGATCAAGGATGCCCATGATATAGATCGCTTCGAAAAAGGGTGCGTCCTGGTCACCGACATGACCGATCCGGACTGGGAACCGGTGATGAAGAGGGCGGCGGCCATCGTCACCAACCGCGGGGGAAGGACCTGCCATGCGGCCATCGTCAGCCGGGAGCTCGGCATCCCCTGCGTTATCGGCACCGTCGACGGGACGGTGAAGATCCCGGATGGTAAGGAAATCACCGTCTCCTGCGCGGGGGGGGAGGCCGGCAAGGTCTACCGGGGAGCTCTCGATTTCGACGTGGAGGAGATCGATCTCTCCGGAATGGAGAGGCCCCGCACCGCGATCATGATGAACCTGGGAAACCCGGAACAGGCCTTCGGCCTGAGCATGATCCCCAACGACGGAATCGGACTGGCCCGCATCGAGTTCATCATCAACAACGCCATAGCGGCCCACCCCCTTGCCCTGCTTCACCCCGACCGGGTGGAGAAAAAGGAAACGCGGCGGCAGATCCATGATTTGACTTCCGAATATCCGAACGGGGAAGAATTTTTCGTGGCCAGGCTGGCCCAGGGGGTGGGGACGCTGGCCGCGGCCTTTTACCCCCGGGACGTCATCGTGCGGATGAGCGATTTCAAGACCAACGAGTACGCCGGGCTTCTCGGAGGTGAGGGATTCGAGCCGGGCGAATCGAATCCGATGATCGGCTTCCGCGGCGCCTCCCGGTATTACGACGAGCGCTACCGGGAGGGGTTTCTTCTCGAATGCCGGGCGATGAAGAAGGTGCGGGAGGAGATGGGGCTCAAGAACGTCAAGCTGATGATCCCCTTCTGCCGCACGGTCGAGGAAGGGCGCCGGGTGCTGGAGGTCATGGCGCAGGCCGGACTGAAGCGGGGAGAGGACGGACTGGAGGTCTATGTCATGTGCGAGATCCCCTCCAATGTCATCCTGGCGGAGGAGTTCGCCGAAATCTTCGACGGCTTCTCCATCGGCTCCAACGATCTCACCCAGCTCATCCTGGGGCTCGACCGGGATTCGGAGATCGTCGCCCACCTCTACGACGAACGCAATGAGGCGGTCAAGCGGATGATCGCCGACGTCATAGCGCGGGTGAAAAAGACCGGCCGCAAAATAGGCATCTGCGGCCAGGCTCCCAGCGATTACCCCGAATTCGCCGAGTTTCTGGTCGAGTGCGGCATCGACAGCATCTCCCTCAATCCCGACACCGTTTTGCCGACGACTTTGCGCATCCTGGAGGTGGAGAAGAAGCTCGGACGCGGAAAGGATTGAAACTACCCTGAATCGGTGTCAAAATCACAAGACAGCCTCACGCGGAGACGCGGAGGCGCGGAGAACCCCAGGTAACCAGGAAACTCTCCAGGTCAATCTGCCCCTGAGTCGTTTGAAAGTTTGTCTTGGATTTTCTCCGCGTCCTCCGTGGCTCCGCGTGAGTACGATTTTTGAGGAGGTTGAACATGGCGATGGTGAAATGGGATCCGCTGCGGGAGCTGCGGTTGATGCAGGATCAGATGAGCCGCCTTCTCGATTCAAGTCGCAACCTGGGCGGAGAGCCGCTGGAGGAGGGGCTCTGGCAGCCTCCGGTGGACATCTATGAAGACGATCGGGAGGTGGTGGTCAAGATGGAGGTTCCCGAGGTGGATCAGAAGGATATTCAGGTTCAGATAGAGGATAACATTCTGATCATCCATGGAGAGCGCAAGCTCGAGCGGGAGGAGAAAAAGCACAACTACCACCGCATCGAATGCTTCTACGGAAATTTCCGCCGGACTTTCGCCCTGCCGGCTTCGGTCGATCAGGATAAAGTGGTCGCCAATTGCGAAAAAGGGATGCTCAAGATCGTCCTGCCGAAAAAGGTTGAAGCCAAACCCCGTCAGATCGATGTGGAAATGAAGCCGTGAATCGGTTGAGAAAAGTCTCAGCCCTCGGCTGCCGCCGGGGGTGTCTGGAATTCCGGCCGTCCGAGCCGATCGATATCCATCCCTGAGAAGCGCGCCTGCGCTTCGGCGGGGAGCCCGTCCTCTTCCTTCCCCCGCAGGTAGACGCTGCGGCTCGGGAAAGCGATCTCCATTCCCAGTCTTTCCAGAATCTCCATGATCCTCAGGCAGACATCCTCTCTCGCCTCCAGATATTCCCCCCAGACGGTGGTGCGGGTGAAGCAGTACACCAGGATGTCCAGTGAGGACGAGGCGAAATCGGTGAAATGGACCAGCATGAACTCCTGGTCGATGGCCGGGTGCTCCTTGAGCATGGCGCGGATTTCGGAGACCGCCAGCCGCATCTGCTCTCCCGTCGTCTCGTAGGTCACCCCGACGGTCAGCTTGATGCGCCGCTTGGGCATGCGGCTGAAATTGTCGATGGACTGGTTGGTGATGGTGCTGTTGGGGACGCTGATCAGGGTCTTGGCAAAGGTGCGGATCTTGGTCGAGCGGAACCCCACTTCCTCCACGGTTCCTTCCATGTCGCCGGTCTTGATCCAGTCGCCGATGTGGAAAGGGCGGTCGAGGATGATCATCAGGGAGCCGAAGACGTTGGCCAGGGTGTCCTTGGCCGCCAGGGCCACCGCCAGGCCGCCGATTCCCAGGGAGGCGAGGAGGCCGGAAATGGAATATCCGAGATTCTGGATGGTCAGGAGGGCGGCGATGAAAATGACGAAGGCGCGCAGGCTCTTGCGGACAAAAGGGAGGAGGTGGTCGTCCAGGGTCGATTCGGTGCGGCTGACCCATTTCCCCAGCCAGGTTTCGACCAGGCTGACCATGTTGAAGAGAGCCCAGGCCACGTCGAAGGTGACCAGAACCTTGAGCATCGCGGACGAGAACCGGCGCAGGTCGACAGGTTCGGTGGGGAGCTGGAGGACCTGCTGGGCAACGAACAGGCCGACGATGACGATCAGAAACTCGGCAGGCTTCCGGATGGCAGTCAGGAGCTGATCGTCGTATCCGGTTTCCGTCTTGGCGGCCAAGGGAAAAACAACCCGGGTGAAGAGGTGCGCCAGGATCTTCTTGAGAACCAGGGCGATGACCAGGACGAGAAAGGCGGCGGCGAACCGTCCCAGGCCAATGCCCATGAAAGCGCCGGAAAAAAGGTTTTCAAGACTCTCGATCATTGCGGACTCCCGTAGAAAAATGAGCCCTTATCATTACCAGATGAGCCCGGCGAATGCAAGCGCGACACCCTTGAGGGGTCGCCCCGAAAGCCCCTGATGAAGTGTGCGGAGGTTTCTGCTAGACTGATATAAATATCTGAAAGCACGGGAGG
>NZ_KI421419.1:32942-36800 GCF_000472285.1 Desulfuromonas sp. TF | reverse complement strand
GGGGTCGCCCCGAAAGCCCCTGATGAAGTGTGCGGAGGTTTCTGCTAGACTGATATAAATATCTGAAAGCACGGGAGGAAAAGATATGGCCAGAAACCTGACTCACAAAATCCTGGAGGAACACCTGCTCGAAGGGCGCCTCGTTCCCGGCCAGGAGATCGCCATCCGTATCGACCATACTCTGCTTCAGGACGCCACGGGAACCATGGCCATGCTGGAGTTCGAGGCCTTGGGGCTGGAAGGGGTCAAGGTCGGCCTGGCCGCCCAGTATGTCGATCACAATCTGCTCCAGACCGACAACAAGAACGCCGACGACCACAAATATCTTCAGACCGCCTGCGCCCGCTACGGCATTCATTTCAGCCGGCCGGGGAACGGGGTCTCCCACCAGGTGCACATGGAGCGGTTCGGGCGGCCCGGGCTGACCATGATCGGCGCCGACAGTCATACTCCCGGCGCGGCAGGAGTCTCGATGCTCGCCATCGGCGCCGGCGGACTCGATGTGGCCATGGCCATGGCCGGTCACCCGTACAATTTTCCCTGCCCCAAGGTGCTCGGGGTGAGGCTCACCGGGGAGCTTCCCGATTGGGTCAGCGCCAAGGACGTGATCCTGGAGATGCTGCGCCGCTACGACGTCAAGGGGTGCGTCGGCAAGATCGTGGAGTATTACGGACCTGGAGTGAAGACTCTCTCGGCTACCGACCGCGAAACGATCGGCAACATGGGAACCGAACTGGGAGCGACCACCACCATCTTCCCCTCCGACGAGCGCACCCGCGAGTACCTGGAGGCCCAGGGGCGCGGCGACGCCTGGCGGGAGCTGGCGGCCGACGAAGGGGCCGAATACGACGAAGTCGATGAAATAGATCTTTCCACTGTCGAGCCGCTGATCGCCTGCCCTACCTCACCGGGGAACGTCAAACGGGTAGCGGAGGTGGCCGGGATCAAAGTCGACCAGACCATCGTCGGCTCCAGCGTGAACTCCTCATTCCGAGACCTGATGGTGGTAGCGAAGGTCGCCGAGGGACGCCACTCCCACCCCGACACCTCCTTTCACATCAACCCCGGGAGCCGCCAGGTTCTGGAGAACATAGCTGACCAGGGGGGCGTCATGGCCCTTCTGCTGGCCGGAGCCCGCATCCACCAGTCGGGGTGCCTGGGGTGCATCGGCATGGGACAAGCCCCCGGCACCGGGCAGGTGAGCCTGCGCACCTTCCCCCGCAATTTCCCCGGCCGCAGCGGGACCAAAGACGACCGGGTCTATCTCTGCTCGCCCGAGACCGCCGTCGCCGCCGCCCTCAAGGGGCTGATCACGGACCCGCGCGACCTCGGCCAGGAGATGGAGTATCCGCGCATCCATGATCCCACAAAGTACCTGGTCGACGAATCGTCGATCATCTTTCCTTCCGAGGACCTGCGAAAAACCGAAGTGGTGCGCGGCCCGAATATCAAAAAACTCCCCGATTTCGAAGCGCTCCCCGATACCCTGGAAGGAGAAGTCGTGCTGAAGGTGGAGGACAACATCTCCACCGACACCATCATGCCTGCCGGCAACCGAGTGCTGCCTCTGCGCTCCAATATCGAGGCGATCAGCGAATTCGTCTACTACCAGATCGACGAGGATTTTCACAAAAGCTGCAGGGAGAAGGGGAATGTGATCATCGTCGGCGGAGAGAACTACGGGCAGGGTTCGAGCCGCGAGCATGCCGCCCTCGCGCCCCGCTATCTAGGCGTGCGGGCCAAGATCGTCAAGAGCTTCGCCCGGATCCACAAGGCGAATCTATGCAATTTCGGCATCCTTCCCCTGGTTTTCAAAAACCCCGGGGACTACGACCTGTTCGAAAAAGGAAAGAAGGTGGTCTTCCCCGAGGTCAGAAGACATCTGGAAAACGGCGACCGGGAGATCCCGGTAGCGGTCGACGCCCGGGAGGTGATCACCATCCTGGACGTATCCGACCGTCAGCGCCGGCATCTGATCGCGGGAGGGGCGCTGAATTTCGTGAAAAGCGAATTGGAGAACAAGTAAGACGCAGCAGGCTCTCAGGGGCGAAAAAGCTCAAAGCAAAACCGCCCCGGAGGTGTCTCCGGGGCGGTTTTGCTCGTCTGCGCCGCGGGATCAGCCCCCGCCGAGCATAGGCAGGAAGGTGACCTTGTCTCGGCTCCGGATGGGAAAGGCCTCTTCGTTTGAAAGAACCATCTTGCCGTTGACCAGAATGTTCAGACAACTGTCCTCGAGTTGATCGGCCGCATGGGGGAGTCGCCTGCCCACCGCGGCTCTGAGTTCGGAGATGTTGGACACGGGCTGGTCGACGATGACCGCTCCTTCCGGCGCTCCGGAGAGGCCATGGGGGAGCTTGACCTTGACGGCGAAGCCGGTGGTTACCTCGGCGAGACTTCCGTGCCACTCGAGGGATGGGACGCCCACACTGTTCAGACCCGTGACGGCATAAAAGCGGGACTTGAGTTTCTCGAACTCGGCCCGGTCGATTTTCTCACCGGTAAAGGGACCGACCTTGGTTTCCTCGTCAAACCAACGGTCGGGGAGAGTGTCGTCCTTCTCGGTCAATCCCAGGCGGCCATTGATGAGTCGTTCCAGGCCGGTAATCTTGCGGCCGACCTCGTCGAGCTGGTCGGGAGTGAATTCCTCTCCGGTCAGTTCCTTCAACTGCCGGGCGAAGTCCTCATAGCCGGCAGTGGAGGGGGAGTTGAACAGCTTGGTGGAAAAACGGCACATGCCGACTGCGTCGCCGACGGCATAGGTGTTCTCGCACCGGCGGACGGCGTATTCCTTCCCCTCGTAGCTGTTGGGCTCAGGGGCCACATGCCCGCCGTAGAGGGAGGTCTTGAGTTCGCGGTTGTCGTTGATCTTGGCGTTGATCTCAAGGGTCGGGCGGTTGCGCAGGTGGTCCATGCCGCGGGTCGCGACGGCCAAACCGAGGGCGAAACCCTTGAGAATCCGCGCATCATGGGGGTCGGACTGGAAGAGCCCCTTTACGGCCATCCGGTATTTGAGTCCCTCATCCGGGTATTTGCCCGTCTCCACCGCCCGGCTGGAATCGGCGATGACATCGCCGAAGCCTTCCCGGCGTGCGGTCATGAAAAGAAGCTTTTCAATCACCTCGTAGTTGCCCCAGCTCAGATCGAGACCGCCGGTATCCTCAGCCGTGATGAGTCCCTGCTGATAGAGTTCCATTGCCCAGGAAATAGCGCTGCCTGTACTGGCCGAATCGAGCCCGAGATCGTTGAGGATGTTGTTCAGGCGCAGGACCTGCTCGGGCTCCTTGATGCCGATCATGGGGCCCATCTTCTGCAGGGTGACATATTCGGGACCGTCCCCCTTGTCGTGGCGGTCGAATTTGCCGTCGCCACGGATCCCCCTGTAGACCTTCTCCCGCGAATGTTCGACCTGGGCCTGCTGCTGATCGTAGCTGGCGTTGCCGGTAAGACCCTTCAGGGCACGGGCTCCCCAGCCACCCTTCCCCTCGGGGGTCATGTCGTTGAGGGCTCGGCAGCGGACCGGACATTTGTAGCAGCCATCCATTCCGGTGCGGTAGGCATCGAAGTTGT
Source organism: Desulfuromonas sp. TF (assembly GCF_000472285.1). NCBI lineage: Bacteria > Pseudomonadati > Thermodesulfobacteriota > Desulfuromonadia > Desulfuromonadales > Desulfuromonadaceae > Desulfuromonas > Desulfuromonas sp. TF. Next base: position 33,233 of record NZ_KI421419.1, on the reverse strand, counting down.
CGGCATCCAGCGACTCATACCAACTGGTCTCCTGGTTGTTCTTGGTCCCCATCGCACCGAGAATGCGGCTGGGCTTATAGAGAAACGGTGTGCCGACGGTTTTCAGCGCATTCTTGATCACGCTGGTCGAGAGGATCTTTTTCGCGAGTTCACGGTTGTTCTCCTTGAACGCCGCTGAAAGAACGGGCTGTTCGCCGCGTCCGCGGATCATGATCGCCTTGAGTTTGAGCGATCCCATTTTGGCTCCGGCCCCTCCCCGGGCATAGATCGCCTTGATTCCTCCCATGATTC
>NZ_KI421419.1:0-32932 GCF_000472285.1 Desulfuromonas sp. TF | reverse complement strand
TCGCCTTGAGTTTGAGCGATCCCATTTTGGCTCCGGCCCCTCCCCGGGCATAGATCGCCTTGATTCCTCCCATGATTCCGGAGCAGAGAACCAGGTTTTCGCCTGCACTGGTGATGCGGGCCATGGCCATGTCCTTACGCTCGGTGCAGGAGAAGTCTTTCTGTACCGCCTCGGTGAAGTCTATGTTGTCCATGCCGAGATAGGACGTGGCGTCATGAAAGGTGACCCCGCCGTCCGCAATCTGCAGGAGGCTCCAGTCGCTCTGCTTGCCGTAGAGGACGAGGTGGTCGAAGCCGTGTTGTTTGAGAAAAGTGGGAAAGGCGTCGCCGCAGTTGCTGTCGAGAAGGGCGTAGCTCTCGGGGGAAATGCTGCTGACGTTGCCGCGCGTCCCCGTCGGAACGGCTCCGGTCAGTGCGCCGCTGCCGAAAATAAGAGGAACCTGCGGATCGAGCGGAGCCACTCCATCCAGCAGCAGGTTGTAGAGGAGGTACATGTTTCCGCCTCGGTTGGTGAGAAAGGTGCGGAAAACCTCCTTGCCAAGGTACTTGGAAAAACATTCCCTCCGTTCCAGGTCAACGAACAGTACCGCCCCCTGGGTCGGATATTGGGGGCGCTCGTGCATCCGCGCCGCGAGTTGTTCAACCTTTTCCCTGATGCCCATGATCACCTCTCCTGCTGATTGTTGACGGCGTTCTCTGTCCCGTTTTCGGATTGAACTCCCTTTGCTCTCTTGCCCTCAATGTCAAAACTATCTAGTATGCAAGACAGTAGAGCACGTGCCGGATGTTCCAATCGAAACCCTTCTTCTTCCCTGAGGCCACTTTTAAAGTGGCTTTGCATGGGTTTCGGCTGGACCGATTGGCGCGGGAGGATGCCTCTTCTTTTAATCTTGTATGCAAGATATCATGAGACCTCAAGCACGTCAAGTCCCCAAATAAAGATCCGGCAAGGGGAGATCGTTTTGCATTTCGTCCTGCCGGTACGTCGCTGTGCCGGCGGAGCACTGAGGTCTCGCTGGAGAATACTCCGGGACGACGGATAAAATTCTCATTGATGATTAAAGCGGTATTGTGGTAGGTCTTTACGAAGAGGAGGCCTGACCAGAATCGGGCGCGGGGAACTCGTGCCCGGCGAGCCGCAAGGGCCGAGCGCCTTCCTTCTCATAACTGCAAGAGCTGGAGGTTGAATCCGTATGACTGGAACTGAAGGGCAGACGCCCCGCAAGCTGAGGATTGATTTCCACGTTCACCTGGCTATGTATACCCAGCATCGTCCATGGGTCACCGAGTGGATGAAGCTGACTCGCCCGGTCCACTATGAGGACTTTATCGCACAGTACAGCGACCCTGGGGCTTTCGAAGAACTTCTGGAGCAGGAAGGGATTGATTATGCCTGCGTTCTGGCAGATCTCTGTCCGGTGACTACGGGCGTATGCACCAACGAACAGGTGCGCGATTTCTGCAGGGGAAAGAGAAGGCTGATCCCCTTTTGCGACCTCAACCCCCATCTCTTCACCGACCTGGGGGAGGAGCTGCGGCGGAAGGTCGAAGATGAAGGTTTCAGGGGGGTGAAGCTTTATCCTACCTATCAGCAATATTATCCGAACGATCCAAGGATTTATCCTCTGTATCAGGCGGCTCAGGATTTGGGGATCCCCATCCTGGTCCACACCGGATCGTCTGTTTTCAAGGGGGCCCGGCTAAAATTCGGCGATCCCCTGTACCTCGATGACGTGGCCGTCGATTTTCCCCGCCTTAACCTGGTTATGGCTCACTCGGGGAGGGGGTTCTGGTACGAACGGGCCTTTTTCCTCTCCAGACACCATCCCAATCTCTACATGGAACTTTCGGGGCTGCCGCCCTCCAGGCTGCTGACCTATTTCCCCGAATTGTCCAGGAACACGGACAAGGTGATCTTCGGCAGCGACTGGCCTGGCATGGTCTCGATTCGACGCAATATGGAGGTGATCTCTGATCTGGGTCTGTCTGCGGAGGGATTGGAGAATGTTTTCGGCGGGAATGCCGCCCGATTACTGCGCCTTTGAATTTACGGCCGAGAGAAGGGGGTGGCTTGGCGGCGCCATCAAGGTTGCTGCTTTTCCCTGGCGCGCTGACGGGTGTTGTTGATAGCTGTCTCCAGGGTGATCGTATCGAGGACCGCCTTGGTGAGGTCGTCGATCTCGGCGGTAATGCTTTTAAGTTCCTCCACGACGGGTGCGCTTGCCTGGCTCCCCTGGTCCGGCACATCAAGTTCCGATTCGAGGGTCTCGAATATTTGAATGACGTCCAGCAATGTCGTTCGATTTACGGTTCCGGCGAACTTATACCCGCCCCCGGCGCCGCGCACTGCCTGAACCATTCCCGAGCGTACCAGGGTACGCAGCACTTTCGCCAGATGATGGGTTGAGATCTTGTATTTATCGGCGATGTCAGTGGTCGAGAGCTGGCGTTCGCGGTCGCTGGCCAGTTCGAGTACGGCAAATAGGGCATACAGGCTTGCCTTGTTAAGCTTCATTGCAGGGTCCACTCTGAGGTAAGTTCGCAATATCGATCTATTGCAAAAAGGTTAGCTGAGACTCCTGAAACCTTTAAATCTCTTTTTCGAGTTCGACATATCGACCCGTGCGCAATCCCTGGCTGCGAAAGAACGACAGGGTCAGTTTATTGTCGCGATCCACCATGGTACGCACTGTCGTGATGCCAACCTGCTTCAATCGTTTACATATTTCCTCGAACATTTTCTGGCCGATTCCCATCTCGCGTGCTTGGTCCGAGACGGTGAGCGCAAAAACCCAGCCACACGGAGGCGAACCAAATTCCCAGGCCCGGACCTCCCCGATGATGAAACCGACAGGCAAGGCGTGAGTTTCTGCAACGAGGAAAAAGCGATCGTCTCTTCCCCCTCCAACGTACCGATCGAAGATTTCGCGCCAATAAGCCGGCTTTTCTTCCTGGGTCGTCGTCTCATCTAATGAAATCACGGCATCGAGGTCGGCCGGGACGGCATTCCGGATGAAGATCTGATCAGTCATTTCGATATCCCATCAAACAATTCTGCCTCTGCGGTGCTCTGGGCGCACATTACGTCAGTTGTTCCCGGGTGGCCTTTTGAAAAAACATCGTACCGGCTTACCACAAGAGTGGCCAAAATACAAGGCTTTTCCTTTGGCTTCCCTTTGCGGAGCCAGGCATTCTTCTTGAAAAGCGGATCGGAGAATTTTAAAGGCAGAGGCTCGCGTCCCCGAGGGGTGGAGATCTGAAAGGGGTAACTCTTGGAGCTGAAGCAGCAGTGAGGAAGGAGGGGTTGGAGGAGAGGTGTGCTACGGTTCCGTTAAGCCGTAGCCACCCTTCCACCTTCTGTTGCTTGAAGACTCACGCCTGAATTTCCAGACGATAGTCGAATTCGACTTTCAGTTCCTGGCGATCACGACCACCATTGGGTTCCCAGTTGGCCCGGAAACTCGGGTTGGTGCTCGCATACTCCATGGCTATGGATTTCAGGTCATCGAGACTGTCACTCTCATGGAGAATGATGGGCCGTGAATCGGATCTGCTGCTTTTCAGAAAGCAGAGAAGTTTCATTGTCTGCTCCTTGGTGAAGCCGGGACACTTTACGTGTTTTTATCCCAGATGATGTTTTTTAAATGGCCCGAATGGTAAAATATCCTTTGTCTGCTATGCGAAATTTACAAAAGAACCTGGTAATTGTCAAGGGGAACTTCAGGGGACTTTCATCGGCGTGCAGGGTGAGGCAATTAGGCGTCGAAGCGGACCCGAACCTGCAACCCGGAGGCTAAACCACTGAACTTCCAATTTCAGATGGTATATTTAATGGGGTACATCTGCCTCATCGCGGATTGCTCTTCGAACGAAAGGGTTTTCCATAAGCTCAACGTCAGTTTTTTACACGGTCGTTCAATATTTTGCACAATGAGGCATTGATAACACCTGTATAAAGTAAGGTGGTACTCTTATTCCAATTTTTTTATATAATGAAATCGAATAGTTGTGAAATATATTTAAATAGGTCAGAAATTCTGGGTGGTGATTTTGCAGGACACTGTGCTAAACTTTTTAGAACAATATTTTATAGACTTCCGATGTGCTCGGAAAGACTCTGCGGCGGCGGGGGCCAATGTGCCATCGGAAAGCCGCGAATCAGGAGAACGCTATGCAAAATCACACTGTGGAAGTAAATGCCGGGGATAAATCCGGGTTGAACTTTGCCCCGGTCTTCAATGTTGCTGTTCCTTTTGTCGACCGCCACCTGCGAGAAGGGCGAGCTGACAAAGTCGCGATCAGGACCAATCATGGAGAGGAAGTTACTTACCGAGAATTGGCTGAAAACGTCAATCGCTGCGGTAATGCTCTTCTTGCTCTGGGGATCGGCCGAGGCGAGCGCGTCATCATGATTATAAAAGACTGCCCCGAATTCTTTTATGTCTTCTGGGGTGCCATCAAGGCCGGTCTGATTCCGGTCCCTGTCAATACTCTGCTGCGCGCCAAGGATTATGCCTACATCATTGCCGATTCCGGTTGTACTGCGGTCATCTACTCGCCTGAATTCGCCGGAGAGATCGATGGCGCTCTGTCACAGGTTGCAGTCAAGCCGCACTGTCTTTTGACTGAAGGCAGTGAAAGTCTGCAGGGTTTGCTCCGTAATGCCGCCACCGATCTGGAACCGGCGCCGACCACGGCCGAAGATGACGGCTTCTGGCTCTACTCCTCAGGGTCGACAGGAAGTCCGAAGGGTGCAGTGCACCGTCACCGCGATATGGTGGTGACCAGCCATTTCTATGGGGTCGAGACGCTTGGAATCCGCGAAGACGATATCTGCTTTTCCGCGGCTAAGCTCTTTTTCGCTTACGGTTTGGGCAACGGCATGACCTTCTCCCTCTGGGTCGGCGCCAGTACGGTTCTTGATGATTCCCGGCCCACGCCGCAATCGACTTTCAAGACCATAGAACGGTTCAAGCCCACCCTGTATTTCGGGGTTCCGACTCTCTACTCAGCCCAGTTGCAGGCATTGGAAACAGAACGGCCTGATCTCTCGTCGATTCGACTCTGCGTCTCTGCCGGTGAGGCCCTTCCTGCCGATATCTTTAATCGCTGGAGGAAGCAGACCGGATTAGTCATCCTCGACGGCATCGGCTCCACCGAGGCACTGCATATCTTCATCTCCAACCAGCTTAACGACATCAAGCCGGGCTCCAGCGGAAGAGCCGTACCTGGCTACCAGTTGCGCATTACCGATGACGAAGGAAAGGAAGTGCCTCGGGGGGAGAGCGGCCGGCTCTGGATCAAGGGCGACTCGACCGCTCGCTGCTATTGGAACAATCCGGAGAAGAGCGCCCGGACCATGGTCGATGGCTGGCTCGACACGGGCGATACCTATGTGCAGGACGAGACCGGATACTACCATTATTGCGGACGCAATGACGACATGCTGAAGGTCGGGGGGATCTGGTGCTCGCCCTTCGAGATCGAGGCCAAGCTCATCGAGCATCCCCAGGTCCTGGAAGTGGCGGTGGTGGGGCATGCCGACGGAGCCGGGCTTATTAAGCCCGAGGCCTTTATCGTCCTTAAAAATCCGGCCGATGCCGGAGAAGCTCTCGAGGCGGACCTGCTGGATTTTTGTAAAAAAGGACTGGCTCCCTACAAATATCCGCGGTGGTTCCGGTTCGTCCCTGAATTGCCCAAGACGGCCACGGGCAAAATCCAGAGATTCAAGCTGCGGACCGGATCCTCATCCTCGGGTTCGGAGGATAAGGCATCTCAAGTCCTATAGCTACAGCGGATTCCGCCGCTCTTCCATGATCAGCTGCATCTATGTTCAATACAAAAGCATTGCAAGCTAAGCGGCCGGTTAGCCTTCCTGACATCCTGTCAGGCTGAGCGACCGACAACAATAGCCATGTGGAGGATTCAAGATGAGCAACGAGGAAAAAAAGGGGATCACCAGACGCGATTTGATTAAGGGTACGGCGGCTACGGCGGGATTGGCTGCGGCATCGCTCTTCGTGCCGCCGCGGTTCGCCATCGGCGCTCAGGCTAAGGTCAAAGTCGGTTTCCTGCTCCCCTATACCGGCACTTATGCCAAACTCGGCACCTTCTGCCGTGATGCCCTCAAGCTGCGCCTTGCCGAGGCAGGCAACAAACTGGGAGGACGGGAGATCGAGTTCATCGATGTCGACAGCGAGGCGAATCCGGCCAAGGCGCCGGAGCTGACCAACCGGCTGATCAAGAGGGACAAGGTCGATTTCCTGATCGGACCGGTGCATTCCGGAGTCGGCATGGTCATGGTCAAGATGGCCCGAGGCGATCAAGGTCCCATTACGGTTGTCACCAATGCCGGCGCCGACCAGTTGACCGGTTCCCTCTGCGCCCCGAACATCTTCCGCACCTCCTTTTCCAGTTACCAGATGGGCTACCCGGGCGGACCGGTGATGCTGGAAGACGGCCACAAACGGGTGGCCCTGGTGTACTGGAACTATGGTTTCGGCAAGGAAGTCGCCGCCGGCTTCAAGGAATCTTTCCTGGCGGGGGGCGGCACCCTGGTCAAGGAGATTGCGACACCCTTCCCGGAAGTGGACTTCCAGGCCTATCTGACGGAGCTTGCCGCCCTCAAGCCGGATGCGATCTACACCTTCTACGCCGGCGGCGGCGCTGCCAAGTTCGTCAAGGACTTTGCTGCTGCCGGGCTGAAGGATTCCATCAAGCTCTACGGGGCCGGTTTCATCACCGAAGGGGTACTGGAAGCCCAGGGCGCAGCCGCTGAAGGAGTGCGCACCGTCCTGCACTACGCCGATACCCTGGATATCCCAGAGAATCATAAGTTCCGGGCCGCCTTCAAGAAGGCCACCGGCCAGGAGGCCGACGTCTATGCCGTCCAGGGTTATGATGCCGGGGAACTCATCCTCCGGGGAATGGACGCGGTCAAGGGGGATACCGGTGCCCGAGCCGAAATGATCCGGGCCATGGAGAAGGCCGAAATCGCCAGTCCGCGCGGCAAGCTGCGTTTCTCCCCGTCACACAACCCGATTCATGATATCTACCTCCGGGAAGTGGTCAAAGGGGAGAACCGTGTCATCCGGGTCGCCGCAAAGGATCAGTCTGATCCGGCCGAAGGGTGCTCGATGTAAGCTTTTACCGTGAATGAAAGCCGTTCCATCCCGCCCGACGCACATCCGGTGCGTCGGGCGGATAAAAATAATCCTGAAGAGATAGATAATGGAAATTTCTTTTTACCTGGTTCAACTCCTCAACGGAATCCAATACGGCTTTCTGCTGTTCCTGGTCGCCAGCGGCCTGACCCTGTTGTTCGGGATCATGGGGATTATCAATCTGGCCCATGGCTCCTTCTACATGATCGGGGCCTACCTGTCCTACTGGTTGTCCGGCATGACCGGCAGTCTCTGGCTCGGCATCCTGCTGGGACTCCCCCTGGCCCTGATCCTCGGGTATGCCGTGGAGCGTTTCGCCATTTCCTTTCTGTATCGGCGGGACCATCTCTATCAGGTTCTGCTGACGTTTGCCCTGATTCTCGTCTTCAACGAGCTGCAACGGATCCTCTGGGGAAACAATGTTCACGGAGTGGCGATACCGGCGGCACTTGCCGGTTCGATCCCCCTGACCGAGAACCAGGTGTACCCCGTCTATCGCCTCTTCATATCGGCGGCCTGCATCGTTATTGCCGCTGCCATGTACTGGGTGATCCAGAAGACCCGCCTGGGGATGATGATCCGGGCAGGGTCCAGCAACCGGGAGATGGTGCAGGCCCTCGGCATCGACGTCAATCGCCTGTTCGCCATTGTTTTCAGCCTGGGTGTGGCCCTGGCCGCCTTCGCCGGGATGCTGGCGGCGCCGGTGGACTCGGTTTATCCGGGAATGGGTGAAAACATCCTGATCATCTCCTTCGTGGTGGTGGTCATCGGCGGCACCGGCTCTATCAAGGGGGCCTTCGTCGGCGCCATGCTGATCGGGCTGGTGAGCACTTTCGGCAAGGTCCTGCTCCCTGAAATGGCCAGTATGGCAGTCTATGCGATGATGGCCGTGATTCTGTTGTGGCGGCCTCAAGGGCTGTTCGGAAGGGCGGTCTGAGATGCTGTCGATGAGACGTTACCTGCCGTTGCTGCTGGCGCTTCTGATCCTGGCGCTGGTTCCCCTGTTTCTTTCCGGTTTCTATGTTGGATTGGTGAGCCGGATCCTTATTCTTGCCATCTTCGCGATGAGCCTTGACCTGCTGATCGGCTTTACCGGTCTGGTCAGTTTCGGTCACGCCGCTTTTTACGGGATTGGTGCCTACACGCTGGGCATCGCATTCCAGAATGCCGAAGTCATCCATCTATGGCAGGCGCTTCCCCTTTCCCTGGCGGCCGCGGCCCTGGCGGCCCTGGCGATCGGTTGGATCAGCGTCCGCACAACCGGCATTTATTTCATCATGATCACCCTGGCCTTTGCGCAGATGTTCTTCTATTTCTTCTTCGAGTCACCCCGCTTCGGCGGCGATGACGGCATCTTTCTCTTCCTGAAGCCGGTGCTGATGCTCGGCTCCGAAGATCTTCTCGGACTGGATAAGGATAGCCATTTTTATTATTTCACCCTGACTTGCCTGGTGGTCGCTTTCCTCTTCCTGAAGATGATCCTGCGCGCCCCCTTCGGACGGGTCATCACGGCGATTCGCGCCAATGAACATCGGGTGCAGGCGCTGGGATATGCCACCAATCGGTATAAGCTCGTGAGCTTTGTTCTTGCCGGCACCCTGGCGGGACTGGCGGGATTCCTGGAGGCGGCCCACACCGGGTATATCAATCCGGCTTTTTTGAGCTGGCATGAGTCCGGCATCGTCATTGCGATCGTCATTCTCGGTGGCATGGGAACGCTTTATGGTCCGGTGCTCGGCGCCTTCGCAGTTGTCCTGTTGCAGAACTTCCTCCCGGAACTGACCCCGCACTGGCAGCTGCTGTTCGGCGGCATCATCATCGCCGTGGTCCTTTTTCTCCCCCACGGAGTGGCCAGTCTCTTTCCCAAGGTCGCTGACTTGGGGCGGGGGTGGATCGGCGGGAGTCCGACGTCGGCCAAAAAGGTTGATTCTCACAAGGAGGCGCAGCCATGAGTGAAACGATCCTGCGAACTCAGCGGCTGAGCAAGAGTTTCGGCGGACTGATTGCCACCAACAATGTCTCGCTCGCCTTCGAGCGTGGCCAGGTGCATGCGATCATCGGACCGAACGGCGCCGGCAAGACCACCCTGATCAACCTGCTCTCAGGTGATCTGTTGCCGAATGACGGCGCCATTCTTTTCAAGGAGCGGGACATCACCCGTCTGCCGCCTGACCAGGTCTCGCAACTCGGGATCGGCCGCAGCTATCAGAAAACCAACATTTTCTCTCAGTTCACCTGCTATGAGAACTGCTGGGTGGCCGCGCAGTCGCGACTCAATACCTCGATGCGCTTTTTCCGTCCCGCTTCTCGCCTTAGAGACGTGCGGGAGCGCACCGAGCGGGCACTGGAACTCTGCGGCCTCGGCAAACGCTGTGAGACCGTGGCCGCAGCAATGAGCTACGGTGAGCAGCGGCAGCTGGAGATCGGCATGATGCTGGCCACAGAGCCTGAACTGCTGCTGCTGGATGAGCCTCTTGCCGGCATGGGGAGCGAGGAGTCGAAACAGGTCATCACTCTTCTGCGCCGTCTGGCCGAGGATCATACGCTGATTCTTATCGAACACGATATGGACGCGGTCTTTTCCATTGCCGACCGGCTGACTGTCATGGTCAATGGCCGGGTGCTGGAAACGGGGACGGTTGATCAGATCCGCAGCAGTCAGGCAGTGCAGGAAGCCTATCTGGGCGTGGAGGAAACGGAGGAAACGGCGCAGTGAAAGAAACAGCGAGCAACCCGATCATCGAGGCCCGCGAGATCCATACGTACTATGGGGACAGTCACATCCTCCATGGCATAAATTTCAACGTTTCCGCAGGGGAAACAGTGAGCCTGATGGGGCGCAACGGAATGGGAAAAACGACCCTGCTGCGCTCTCTGCTGGGGCTGACGCCTCCTCGGCGGGGGACGGTCAAGGTCTTCGGACGCGACATGACCGGAGCGCCGCCCCAGAAGATCGTCCGCCAAGGGATTGCCTTTGTCCCCGAGGACCGTGGCATCTTCCCCAAACTCACGGTGCGGGAAAATCTGGTCATGGCCGCCCGGCAGGGACCCAATGGCCGCCGGGAATGGGATCTGGACCGGGTGTTGGATACCTTTCCCCGCCTGGCACAGCGAATGACCAACATGGGAAACCATCTCTCCGGCGGAGAGCAGCAGATGCTCACTGTCGGCCGGGCGCTGATGACCAATCCCGATCTTATTCTTCTCGATGAAGCCACCGAGGGACTGGCGCCGCTGATCCGGAATGAAATCTGGTCGGTTGTCCGCCAGATCAAGGAGAGCGGCATTGCCTCGGTCATCGTGGATAAGGATCTGAAGGCGCTGCTCGGCGTGTCCGACCGGAACATCATCATCAGCAAGGGCAGGATTGTTTTTGAAGGAAGTTCGGAGGAGTTGGCCTCCAATCCGGAAATACACAAACAGCACCTAGGAGTATAGGGCCGAGCCCCGGAGATCGATCGCCATGGCTTTGAAAGAAATACTTGTTCATCTCGATCATACCCCTGGCTGTCATGCCAGATTGGATGTCGCCATTTCTCTGGCGCACAGACACCAGGCCCATCTCACCGGTCTTTACGCAACGGAAAGTACTTACCATTCACCCTACCGGCCCAATGCCAGCCCAGAGGTGAAGACGGAAACTCTTTTCCATGAAAGAGCCGCTCGGGCAGGTGTGGCAGCCGTTTGGCTCAGCGGTACTGCGGAAGAGTCTTTAATCGAGGTCAGCGAAAGGGTGATCCTCCAGGCTTATTACGCCGACCTGGTGGTTGTCGGTCAGACCGAGATCAGTTCCGGCCATCCCTTCAATCCCGAGCAGGTTGCCCTGGGAAGCGGTCGCCCGGTTCTGATCGTTCCGCATAAAGGAGAATTCAAAACGGTCGGCGATCGGATCATGGTGGCCTGGCGACGCGGAAAGGCCTCTTCCCGGGCTGTCAACGATGCTCTCCCCCTGATGAAGCACGCCCGGCAGGTCAACGTCGTCAGGGTGAATCCTCAGGGGGGGGATTTTGAAAATGATGTCGTGAACCTGCAAACCTATCTCGAGCGTCACGGGATACATTCCCTGGCTGACAAGCTCAGGTCGGACGATATCCGCGTCGGGGATTTGCTTCTCAACCAGGCGTGCGATCTGGGCGCCGATCTGGTCGTGATGGGGATCTTTCCCTCCGGCAGAATCGGAACCGCCGGTTCCGGACCGGTCGCCCGTTATTTCCTCGAACACATGACCATTCCGGTTCTGGTGTCCGGGTAGCAGGCTGATGAAAAAGGAAAATCACTTTTCCGACACCCCAGGGATAGAAAGCACCTGAAGACCTGAGGTGGGAGGGAGTCGGGAAGGGGAGGAGGCGCCTCACTCCTTCTGCGAATAGTTGAGACCGTATTCCCGGATACGCCTGTCCAGAGTGGGGCGGGAAATCCCGAGGATCCGGGCGGCACGCTTCTTCTCGTGATTGGTGAAAGCAAGAATGTTTTCGATGTGCTCCCTTTCCAATTCCTGGAGAGGCTTGATCATCAGGGGAAGCTTGTCGCCTCCTTTGCTGCCGTCGATCCGGAGAGCCTCCGGGAGCAGAACATTGCCGGGAGAAAGCAGAACGGCCCGGCGAAGCGTATTTTCCAATTCCCGCACATTGCCCGGCCAGGAGTGATCGAAAATACGGCTCATACTCTCCTGGGGGACAACCTCCACACTCTTGCCCATTTCATGGCGAATCTTCTCGAGAAAAAACTTCACCAGCATGGGAATGTCCTCTTTGCGATCTCGAAGGGGCGGCAGATCGAGGGTGACTACCGTTAGACGGTAATAGAGGTCCTTGCGAAAGTCATTGCGGGCGACCAGGGCGGAAAGGTCCTTGTTCGTGGCCGCGATGATACGCACATCGGCCTTGAGAGTTTCATCCCCTCCGACCCGCTCGAATTCCCTCTCCTGAAGAACCCGAAGCAGTTTGACCTGGATTTCGAGGCTGGTCTCCGAAATTTCGTCCAGAAAAAGAGTTCCTCCCTCCGCCAGCTCGAACTTTCCCGGCTTGGTCCGATAGGCTCCCGTGAAAGCTCCTCTTTCATGGCCGAAAAGTTCGCTTTCGAGGAGGGTGGGAGCAAGAGCGGAGCAGGCCACCGCGATGAAAGGACGGTTGCGGAACTGACTGTTGAAGTGCAGGGCCCGTGCAACCAGTTCCTTACCGGTCCCGCTTTCGCCATGTATCAGGACCGTGGCCCTGGAATCGGCAACAGCACCGATTGTTTTATAGACTTCTTTCATGGAACGGGAGCGGCCGACCATGATGTTTTTTTCGAAAGGGGGCTCGGGAGACTCGCAGAGAAGGACGCCATCCCGGGATAAGGAGCTCATTTCGAAGATCTTTTCTATGACCCCGTCGAGGTGGTCGAGATCGACCGGCTTGCCGAGATGGTCCATCGCGCCGAGACGAATGGCCTCAATGGCAGTTGACATGTCGTCGTAGGCGGTGATCATGACCACCGGCAGAGCCGGACGCCTCTCTTTTATGATCCTGAGGACCTCGAACCCATCCATGCCCGGTAGTCGCAGATCGAGAAGCACCAGATCGACTTCCTTCTCTACGGCTTTGGCCACCGCATCGGGACCATCGACCGCCGTAAGAACCTCATACCCTTCTTCGCACAGGTGCAGCTCCAGTGTCCTCCGGATGGACTTTTCATCATCGGCTATGAGGATGGTTTTCATCAGTGGGGATCTCCGGTTTTCGCAGGTCCTTCAAGGGGGAGTGTTACGGTAAATGCGGAGCCACGGCCTGGCTTGCTTTCGACGCTGACCGATCCGCCATGGCGCAGGACAATGGTCTGGAGAATGGACAACCCCAGCCCCCCCCCTGAGGCTCTGGTGGTGAAAAGGGGGTCGAAAAGCTGCTCGCGTTTTTCCGACGGGATCCCTGGGCCGGTGTCGCTGACCCGGATCAGGGCCATCCCGTTTCGGGTCGAAGCGGCGATGGTGAGGCGCCTTTCACCCGTAACCTTTTCCATGGCCTCGATGGCATTGAGAATCAGGTTGAGGAGCACCCGGTAGATCTGCTCCGGATCGCAAATCAGATTCAATGGCGACTCGATGTGTATTTCCGTCTGGATTTGCAGGGTCTTGAGGCGCTGGTTCATCAACCCTATCAGACGGCTCACGATTTCTCCCACCTCAGCGGATCGCAGACGCAGTGGACGCGACTTGGCGAAATCCATGACATCCTTCAGGAAATCATTGAGACGCTGAATTTCTCCTTCCACGATGGAGAAGTTTTCCCGGAGAATGCCGGCGGGGTTGATTTTTTTTCGGATCATCTGCATGTTCATCTGGATCGCTGAGAGCGGGTTGCGGATCTCGTGGGCCAGGCCCAGGGCCAAGTGTCCCACGGCAGCCATTTTTTTTGCCGCCAACAGCTCCTCGAAGGTCGACTCCAGTCGTGAGTGGGCGGCATTGAGGTTCCTGGTATGGCGTTCGATCTGAGCCGAAAGAGCACGATTCCAGGTGAAGAGCAGCCCCAGCAGCATGGAGGCGACCCCCGCGACCGTCACCAGGAGGGTTGTCGCCAGGGCCTCCTGGCGCTGCAGGAAGGAGGAAAGGAGGTTCTCTACTTCCCTCTGGGGGGTGGCCACTCCAAGGGTCCAGTGCCGGCCCGCGATGGACACCGGATGAAAGCTGACCAGCTTTCGTACCTGACGGCCCGGGTCATCCGGGTCCTGGTAGGCATACGAACCGCTCCCCGGATTACCGTCCTCCATGGAGAGCAGAAGATCGAACAGCCCCGGCCATTTGGGAAGAAACGCTTCTTCAAAGCTCATACCAGTGATGTTCCCGTTGGGGTCGACCAGTACGGTCCGGCTGCTTGTATCCACGAGCCATGCATAGCCATCGGTTCCGATGCGGACGGGAAGGATCTGTTTGCGGACCAGTTCATCAAAATTCAGGGTGAATGTGACCACCCCGAGGAATTCCCCCTGCGGGTCGTAGATCCCTTCGGCGACGATCAGGGCCTTGTCCCCGCGTTGCTGCCCTCCAGCCAGGGGCATGAAAGGGGAGAGATACATCTGTCCAGGCTTCCCTTCTTCCCGGGCCCAGCGGAAGTAATCCCGCCATGCGTAATTGCGTCCCAGGGTATAGGGGTCGGCGGGCTCGATGCCGATGGTGGTTCCCTGATGGTCGAAAATTACCAGGTCGATCACGGGGGTGTGAGCCAGAGAGTCGTAAATCTTCTCCAGCGTACCCTGGACCTCTCTGGCACGCTGCCGGTTCACTTCCCTTCTTTCGAAGAGACTCACCACGAAATCGAGGTCTCGGTGAAACGTGGCGAACATTTCCTCCAGGGTGTGCGAAGCCAGCTCGGCCATCAGATACTGCTGCCGGTTGTATTGCTCGAAAAACCGCTCCCGGGCTTCAGCCCGAACGGCATCGGTCGTATGTTTAAGCCAAAACAGAATACCAATGGTGATGCCGATGATGAGCAGCAGGAAAAACAAGGATTTGGATTTGCGGGGAAAAAACATCGAATGAAATTTCGCTGGAGACAGTGACAGAAGCATCTCTTCCGCTTCACGTCATCTTTTTTACCTGATCCCTTTGGGGGAAATTCCAGCCGGTGTACCGACTTTCCGAGACACCAATTTAACACAAACAGCCGTTTGCTGCACGAAAAGAAAGCCCGCCGTAAGGCGGGCTTTCGAAAAGGACTTCACAGGGGTTCAATTAAAGAGAGCGCATCTCATTGAGATAGTCCTTGCCGATTCGCTCGCCCCACTTCTCATAAACCGGGCCGGTTTTCTGGATAAGCGCCTGCTTGTCCTCAGGAGAGAGCGGGAAGAATTTGACGCCATTGGCTTTGGCGGCTGCGATCTGGGCATCCTGTTGTTCGCGGGTCGCCTGACGGGTTTTGGTGCTCTCCTCCTCAATGACCTCCATCAGGATCTTCTGCAGGTCGGCGGGGAGTTTGTCGAACCAGCTCTTGTTGATGAGATGAATGAAGAGTCCCTGAGCGTAGTTGACTTCGGTGAAGTTCTTGGCGATCTCGAACTTCTTGGTGAGATTGCAGACGATGGCGGTGTGGTCGAGGCCGTCAATGACGCCAGTCTGCAGGGCCTGAGGAACATCGGGCCAGGGCATGACGGTAAACTTAAGGCCCCAGGCCTTGTAGATGTCGGCATTGACCGGTGCCTCTGCGATGCGGAAATTCACGTTGGCGGCCTCTTTGACGGAACTGACCGGGACAGTGGTGGCCCAGCCGTAAGTTCCGTAATTGACGATGTCGGCGACCATGATTCCCTGGGGCAGGGCGCTCTTGCGGAACTCGCCGAAAAGTTTCTCGTTATTGCGGAACTTCTCCAGTTTGTCGAAGGAATCGACGACAAAGGGTAAGTTGACGACCCCCAGCTGGGGGGCGACGTTGGCGGCGGCCACGGAAGAACAGAGCATCCCCTGGACGGCTCCCAGTTTCAGTTTGCTGATCACGTCTTTTTCACCGCCGAGCTGGGCCAGGGGACGGTAATCCACGAAGAGACGTCCGTTGCTGCGCTCCCAGACCTTGTCGCGAATGTGGTACCCGTTGGCAACGCCCGCAATCGCCGGATGGGAAATGTTGGAAAGAAGATAGGTGTACTCGGCGGAGCTGGGATCAAATTTTGGCTTGAAATTTTCGAGGGGGTCGGCAGCGAAGGCTGTGCCGCAAGCCAGCGCAACAATCAGAAGCGTCAAAATGGAACGGCCAAAAAACTTGACTTTCATGCGTTATCTCCTTTGATTGGGTGCAGGCGGGGTGCCTGCAGGGTTTTACTGCACATTGCGAGGTTGCAATTAAAATTCACCTCTCCTTTCTCCATTAGAAAATATTACAACACTACGATCTCCGGTCCAGGATTTTCAGCATACAATTTTTCAACCATCAGTGCTCGCCTTTCGAGGGAAGCTCTTTGATTGATGTATCCTTTGTCCGTAATCTCGTTGGCGTCGATTGAAGGCGGTTCGGTCATAAGCATGATCCGCCGGACCCTTGAGGCGGATCCTTGCTGTCTGGAATTGAATTTCTCCAGTGTGTTTCGCAGGTATTCCATGACCTCCTCGCTTCGTACAAGAGCCTCCGGGGAGATGGAATTTTCTGAATCCCGGCAGATTTGCCTGCATCCCTGAATATTCGGCCAGGCGAGAATGCCGATATATTCCCTGTCCTGACCGGCAACCAGGGCCTCCTGCACGCCGAGAGGCGCTGCCGCAAGAACCTCCAGCCTTAGTTTCCCTGCGTGAACCCAGGTCCCTGTATTGAGTTTAAAATCTTCGGCAACCCGTCCGTCAAATGCTATGCCTCTGCTCGGATCAAGGGGATCGGCGAGCGTCCCGGCGTCGCCGATCCTGTAGAATCCGTCTTCGTCGAAAGCGCTCCGGGTCAGGTCGGGCCGGTTGAGGTATCCGCTGGTCACGTTCGGTCCCTTGACTCTCAGCTCGTATTTTCCTTCATTGGGCACCATTTTTATGATGACCCCCGGACAGGGTAGACCGATGATTCCCGCCTTTTCGATGGGGAAGTGTGCGGCCGTGGCAAGAGGCGAGGTT
This sequence comes from Desulfuromonas sp. TF, assembly GCF_000472285.1. Taxonomy (NCBI): domain Bacteria; kingdom Pseudomonadati; phylum Thermodesulfobacteriota; class Desulfuromonadia; order Desulfuromonadales; family Desulfuromonadaceae; genus Desulfuromonas; species Desulfuromonas sp. TF. Next base: position 16,211 of record NZ_KI421419.1, on the reverse strand, counting down.
TCGGTCGACCCCCAGGAGGAAGTCATCACGACCTTCTTGCCCGTCGCCTGGATGGCGACCTTCTCCAGACGCTGCCAGAGATCCTGCGATAGAGCCGCCCCGGCATAGAAGATAAGCTGCAGCCTTTTGAAGAAGTTTCGGCGCAGGGCTTCATCATTTTCCAGATAGGGGAGCAGCATGGCATATCCGGCCGGAACGTTGAAGTAGATCGTGGGAGAAATTTCGGCCAGGTTTTTAACCGTTTTATCAACCATCCCGGGAGCAGGCTTGCCGCTGTCGAGGTACAGGGTTCCTCCCCGTTTGAGGATCAGATTGAAATTGTGATTTCCGCCGAAAGTGTGGTTCCATGGCAGCCAGTCCACAAGAACCGGAGGATTCTTCTCCGTGAAGGGCCACACCTGGGCCAGCATCTGCTGATTCGCACAGAGCATGCCGTGGGTGTTGATCACCCCCTTGGGCATTCCGGTCGATCCGGAGGAAAAGAGATATTTGGCGATGGTGTCCGAGCCGACCGCGGCAAAGGCCTTTTCCACCTCCTCCGAGGGGGAGGTTTCGAGCAAGCTCGAAAAGGCCGTCGCCGGGATCCCCGGGACCTGTCCTCTCCCGATTACCACCTCCACCCCCGAGAGGTCCAGGGAGCCAAGCGCCCGCGCGAACATTTCCCCGTCTTCGGCATAAATCAGGGCCGGGCGCACTTCTTCGAAAATGTACTTGACCTTGGACAGGTCCTGACTGAGCAGCGAATAGGCGACGGACACCGGTGCGATCGGTACTCCTGAAATGAATCCGCCAAGCATGAGCAGCGCGTGGTTGATCGAATTGCCGGACAGAATCATCACGGGCCGCTCAGGGCCCAGTTTTCGATCGATCAGAGCCTGGGCAAGGGAATCGGCCATTCGGCCGGCCTCTCCGTAGGTGAGGATCCGCCATTGACCATCAGCCTTCCTTTCGCCGAGAAAGTTTCTCTCGGGAGATTCTTTCACCCACCGGCGCAGCATTACCCCCAGGTTTTTTTCGAAAGGCTCCAGGGGAAGGGGAGAGCTGAGGAGATAGCCGCCTTCGGCCGTGGTCTCCACATGAACCCGGGGCGGTGCAAAGTCAATCTCCGCAAAAGCCGCGGAAGCCGGGGTAGCGATGTCAGGCTGACTCATAGGTTTATCCTTTCGGAAACGGTTCTTTTCCGCCATGGCTGCGTCAATCCTCCCACGACGAAGAATTCCTCGTTTCCAATCCGACAAAGGTTAAAATATATATTTGCCCGACTTTGTCGATGTTTCCGCCAGCAGTTGTTTGGCTTCCAGCAGACCTCCTGCAGGGTAGGCCGAGAGGCGCGCGATCTCCTGCTGGAGGGGCTTCAGCGAATCCTCCTTCAGGGCATAGGCGCCGCAGCGGATGGCGGCCAGGTAGAAGCGTCCGGCTCTTTCAAAGGTCGTCACCTTGACGACCGCTTCAAGGAGGTCCTTTTTTTCGTCGCTGGCCGCCTGGTAGACCTTGCGGGCCCGCATGACGGTGCTCTCCAGGGCGAAGATGCCGATGGCCATGTCCGCCAGGGCCAGCATGAGCTCCTGGGCTTCCCCGGCTTTCGAAACCTCTCCCAGAATCACCAGAAAGAGCTGCTTGAGGTTGGCCAGAACCGAAAACTCAAGGTCGAAAGGTTTCCCCCCGACTTCCTGAACTTTTTCCGCACCGGCGCGGGCTTTCGCCTCTTCAACCTTTCCCCGGAGATCTAATCTTCCGCTCTCGGCCCTGCGCAGCAGAAGGGTAGGGATGAGAATCCGGTTGATCTCGTTTGTCCCCTCGAAAATCCTGTTGATGCGCTCGTCCCGGTAATAGCGTTCTGCCGGGTAGTCTCTGATGTAGCCGTACCCGCCGTGAATCTGAAGCACCTCATCGACCACATGCGCCAGGACCTCGCTGCAGAAGACCTTGGCGATGGCGCACTCTCCGGCATATTCCTCGATGGCCTTCTGATACTGATCCAGGTAATCCGCCGCGGAGCGATCCAGCGAAGCGATGCGGTCGTCCAGTAGACCGGCTACCCGGTAAACGACCGACTCGGAGGCAAAGGTTGCGGCCGCCAGGTCAGCCAGTTTCTCCCGGATGGCTCCGAAATCTCCGATAGGCCGACCGAACTGTTTTCTCTCGCCGGCATAGGCCGATGCCTCGGCAAAAGCGCTCTTGGCCACTCCGGTTGTCGTCGCGGCAAGCTTCAGCCGGCCGATGTTGAGAACATTGAAGGCGATCTTGTGCCCTTTGCCCGCCTCTCCCAGCAGGTTCTCCACCGGGACCCTGACGTCTTGCAGAAGTACCTGGGCCGTGGACGAGCCCTTCAGTCCCATCTTCTGCTCTTCCGGACCGACGGAGACACCCTCAAAGCTTCTCTCCACGAGAAAGGACGAAAAGAGTTTCCCGTCTATCTTGGCGAAAACGGTGAAGAGATCGGCGAATGCCGCATTGGTGATGAACTGCTTGACCCCGTTGAGGATATAGTGCCGGCCATCTTCCGTCAGGACGGCCGTGGCCCGGGCACTCAAAGGATCGCTGCCGCAATCGGGCTCGGTCAGGCAATAGGCTCCGATCCACTCTCCGGAAGTGAGCTTTCCCAGATACTGCTCCTTTTGCGGGATCGTCCCATAGTAAACCAGGGGGAGGGAGCCGATGCCGGTCTGTCCGCAATAGGTGATCGAGAAAGATCCCGCGGGCGCCATTTTCTCCGCCAGCAGCATGCTGGTGGCCTTGTCGAGCTCCAGGCCGCCGAAGTCCTCGGGGATGTCCACCAGAAAAAGGCCTAAATCCGCGCATGCCCGCATCTTCTCGAGCACCAGGTCGAAATCCTGACTTTCTATCCGATCAAGATCCGGAAGGACTTCCTTACGCATGAACTCTTCGGTGGTTTCGGCGATCTGCCGCTGCTCCGACGAGAAGTCCTCTGGGGAAAAGACGTGATAATTGACCGCGTCGGTGAGCAGAAACTCTCCTCCCATGGCCAATTTTTCTTTCATAATAAAACCTCTTCGACAACCCTATAAAAAACAATGTTATAAAATCAAAAATCAAGTAATAAATTCAAGATTTCTGAGTGTTTAAGGATATCATGCAATTCGGTATTACTCAACGACTTTTTTCGTTCTGTTTTATATGAAACCACTGTTTGTTCATTCGGAATGGTCCGGACCTGCAATCGGCTGTCAGGGAGGAGAGGTTTTTTGAGCGAGGAATGGCCCCAGGATAAACATTCCTCGGAAAGGTCCGGGCTTTTGCAGGTATTTTCACTATTTATTCGGACTCCAGTCGATAAGCGGACGGGTTGATTCGACATCGAAGAAGACAGCATACTTGATCATGCCGGCGGCCCTTTCGTTGGCCTCCGCCGCCACCCGCGCCTTCGCAGCATCGAGATAGGGCCCCTCCTTCTCCATGAGTCGGACCTTGAGATAAACCCGGCAGCCTTGTGTTTTCATCGGTTCCTCGTGAGGCAGTACGCTCATGAAAACGGCCTTGCCGGTCTCGAGAAGGTTCTGGGCGGTGCGGGTGTCTCCCAGGGCCATGGTCACCGTCATCTCGTCCGGCATGCGGACGGAGCCGAAGACGGCGGCATTGGGATTTCCCTCCCGATCGGTGGTGGCGACGATGCCGATCCGGTGAGGATCGTTGATGAGTTCCCTGACCGTTCTGGAGTCGAGCATCAGTTGTTTTCCTCCTGTTTTTTCTTCTCATCGAGAGCCTTGAGGACCTTCTCGGGAGTGATCGGCATTTCGGTGAAGCGCACGCCGATGGCGTCGTAGACCGCATTGAAAATCGCCGGGATCACGGGCTGAATCGGTCCCTCGCCGGCCTCCTTGGCGCCGAAGGGGCTTTCAGGATCGTAGCTCTCGACGAAGGTTGTCTTCAGCTCGGGGAGATCCGCCGTGGTGGGAATCTTGTAGTCGTGCAGGGAAGGATTGAGCAGTCTGCCGTCCTTGCCGACCTTGAGTTCCTCGAAAAGAGCCTGTCCCATCCCCATCATGATGGAGCCTTCGACCTGCCCCTCGACAGCGACGGGGTTGATCGGTTGGCCGCAGTCGCCAGCCTCGGTTACCCGCACGACCCGGATTTCTCCCGTCTCGATATCGACATCGACCTCGGTGCATTGGGCCGAGAATCCGTAGGTGGGGCTATGGCCGATATTGGCTCCCTTGAAATCCCCTGTCCGGCGCGGCGGCGTGTAGTCGCCGGTAGCGGTCAAGGGGCCGTGGGCGTCGATGTATTTCTCGATCACCTTCCAGAACTCGATCTGCTTTGCCGGCTCGTAGACGGAGTAGATCTTTCCTCCGCGGGCCTCGAGCTGTTCGGGGCGCACTCCGAGCTGGATGGCCGCCACGGGCATGACCTTCGCCAGGATGTTGTCGGCGGCCTTGCAGACTGCGCTGCCGGCGGCCACCGTGACCCGGCTGGCAAACGTCCCCAGATCGAAGGGGGCCAGGGAGGTATCTCCGCTGACCACATGAATCGACTCGAAAGGAAGACCGAACTTTTCGGCGGCCATCATGCCGAGAACCGTATCGGACCCCTGTCCGATGTCGGTGGCCCCGCAGTAGACCGTCACTCCGGCTTCGGTATCGACCCGGATCATGGCCGAGGAGTGCGGCTTGTAGGCCATATACAGGGTATAGGCTGTTCCCGAGATATAGTATCCGCCGGCCAGGCCGATCCCCTTGCCGAAGGGGAGCTTGCCGTGTTTCTCCTTGTACCCGGAAAGTTCAACCGCCTGGTCGAGGCACTTGCGGAACTCGCTGTGCCGCACCTGCTGGCCGCTGACCGTGGTGTGTTTCAGCCCGATGGCGTTTTTCTTCTTGAGGTCGTAGGGGTTCATGCCGATGTCGACGGCGATCTGGTCGAGCAGGCTCTCCAGGGCAAAGCGGGGCTGAACGCCGCCCAGCCCGCGCATGGCGCCGCAGGTCGGCTTGTTGGTATAGATCCGGCGAGCATTGAAGCGCACATTCTTGACATCGTAGGGCAGGTGAAGCATGGCCGCGGTGTAGAAGAGGATGACGAGCCCCCATCCGCCGTAGGCGCCGCCGTCCATGATGCCGTCGTAATCGATGGCCGTAATCCTCCCCTCCTCGTCGACGCCCACCTTCAGCTTCATCTCGATGGGGTGGCGCCCCCGGTGCTGGAGGAAGACCTCTTTGCGGGAGTAGGCGACCTTCACCGGGCGTCCCGCCTTGCGGGCGAGCAGGGCGGAGATCAACTCGTTGTTGGAGGTCTCCCCCTTGCCGCCGAAGCCGCCTCCGACCCCCGTAACCTTGACATGGATCTGGTTCATCTCCATCTCGAGGACCTTCGAGAGGGTCCGGTGCAGATAGTGCGGGACCTGGGTGGTGGACCAGATGAAGAGTTCGCCGTTGGTGTCGAATTTGGACACGGCGCAGTGCGGCTCCATGAAGACATGGTTGACGTAGCTGGTCCGGAAGGTCTTCTCGAGAACGTAGTGCGAATTGCGCAGAGCCTCGTCCACATCGCCAAAGTTCTGGTCCGCCTGGTAGGCGATGTTCCCGGGGAAGCGGTTGTCTTCGTGGATTTTTGTCGCACCTTCAGCCATGGCTTCTTCGGGCGTGGTGTAGGCGGGGAGGGGCTCGTATTCGATCTCGATCAGGTCGAGGGCCTTTTCCGCCGTTTCCGCATCGACCGCCGCCACCGCCGCCACCGGTTCGCCGTGGAAGCGCACCTTTTGATGGGCGAGGGCGTATTCGGTCGGTACCTGGGGAACGATGCCGTACTTGATGGGCGCTTCGGCCCCCACCAGGACCGCCTTGACCCCGGCGAGCGCCTCGGCTCTGGAGGTGTCTATTTTCACGATCCGTCCGTGGGCGATGTCGGAGCGTTTGATCCGGCCGTGGAGCATCAGGGGAAACTGAATGTCGTCGGCGAACTCGTGCTCTCCCTTGACCTTCTTGGGACCGTCCTTGCGCTTGACCCCCTTGCCTATGACTGCAAAATCGTGCTTACTCATCTCCGACCTCCCCCTTCAGAAGCTTCCCCGCGTAACCGACCGCCTCGATGATTTTGGCGTAACCGGTACAGCGGCAAAGGTTTCCGGCCAGTGCCGACTTGATTTCATCTTCCGTCGGAGTGGAGTTCTCGTCGAGCAGCGCCTTGGAAGAGAGAACCATCCCCGGGGTGCAGAAGCCGCACTGGACGGCTCCTTTGTCGATGAACGCCTTCTGCACCGGATGGAGTCCGGCCCCCTGGCTCAGCCCCTCGATGGTGGTGATCGCCTTGCCCTGACAGGCGATGGCCAGCGTGAGGCACGACAGGGTCGGCTTGCCGTCGATAAGGACGGTGCAGGCCCCGCAGTCGCCGATGCCGCACCCCTTCTTGGTCCCGGTCAGGCCGACCGTTTCCCGGATCACCTCGACCAGATAGGCGGTGGGAGAAACCGCCACATCGAAAATTTCTCCATTGATCTCCAGTTGAACCAGCTTTTTCACGCTCGGATCTCCTCCCCCTTGATGCGGTCCAGGCATTCTTCGAGAGCCCTTCGCGTCAGAACACCGATCACCCGGGTCCGATACTCGGCCGAAGCCCGTACGTCGTCGATCGGCTTGGCCTCCCGGGCCACTCCGGCGCAGGCTGCGGCGATGAATTCCTCCCCCAGTCGCATCCCCTTGAGCTGCTGCTCGGTGTCCGTCCCCCGGAAGGTGGTCGGGCCCATCGATCCCATGGCGAGCCGGACCTCTTTGACCGTATCGCCGTCCGGCTCGAGCTCGAGGTAGGCCCCCAGGTTGAGCATGTCGATCTCCATGGCTCTCCTGAGCCCTTTGAGCTGGTAGGCCACGGCCGCCCGGGGGGGCAGAGGAGGCAGACGAAAGGCCTTGACATATTCCCCCGGCAGGAGAGCCGTCTTGCGGTAGGAGAGAAAAAACCCGCTGATCGGCAGGGTCCGCTCACCCCCCTTTCTGCCGAGGACCAATTCGCAGTCGTGGGCCAGCAGAACCGGGGATGTTTCCGCCGCAGGGGAGGCGTGGCAGACGTTGCCGGCCAGAGTCGCCATCCACCGCACCTGGGTGGAGCCGAGGTTGGAGGCGGCAAAGGCCAGGGCAGGGGCGTGCCGTCTGACCAGTTCGCTGCGCTCTATTTCCGCGATCTTGGTCCCTGCCATGATGGTGAGTCCCTGGTTCGGGTCGAACCGGATGTCCCGCAGCTCGGGAAGATCCGAGATGTCGATCAGCAGCCTGGGGGCCAGGAGCTTCTCCTTGATCAGGACGAGGAGGTCCGTTCCCCCGGCCAGGATCTTCGCCTCGTCGGCCCTGGCCGCGAAAAGGGATTCGAATTCCCTCAGGGAGGTGGGCTTTTCGTACCCGAAAGGTTCGCCGTGCATCTGTTCACTCCTTAGTTTCCGTCCGGAAACGGTTCTTTTTCGCCATGGCGGCTTCAATCTGCGGGCTTGCTTGTGCGGCGTACCGATGTACGCCTCCGTGCAATCCCTTGATTTCCTTGCCACGACGAAAAATCCCTCGTTTCCGGCCCGGAAACTGGCTAGATGTAATGCAGCTCCTTTGCCTTCTCGGTGATTTCGGCGCGGAAGTCGGGATGCGCAATGTTGATGAGCGCCTGGGTTCGCTGGCGGACCGATCGGCCGTACAGCTCCGCCACGCCGTGCTCCGTCACGACGAAATGGACATGATTGCGGCTGGTGACTACGCCTGCGCCAGGCTTCAGCATCGGAACGATTTTACTTACCACCGTTCCGTCCCTCAGCTGTGAGGTGCTCGGCAGGGCGATGATCGGCACACCTCCCTTGGAACGGGATGCGCCGTAAATGAAATCGAGCTGTCCGCCCACGGCCGAATGAAACTTGGGGCCGATGCTGTCGGCGCAGACCTGGCCCGTGAGGTCGACCTCGATCGCCGAGTTGATGGCGACCATGCGCTCGTTCTGCGCCACAACGAAGGGGTCGTTGACGTACTCGGTGCGGTGGAGTTCGACCAGGGGATTGTTGTTCACCCATTCATAGAGGCGTTTGGTCCCCAGGAGGAAGCCGCAGACGATCTTTCCCTTGTGGATGCTCTTTCGCGAACCGTTCAGGACCCCCGCCTCCACCAGGTCGATGACCCCGTCGGAGATCAGCTCCGAATGGACCCCCAGGTCCTTCTTGCCGTAGAGGTACTTGAGAACGGCGTCGGGAATGCCGCCGATCCCCAGCTGCATGGTGGCGCCGTCGGGGATCAGCCCGGCGATGTGGCCCGCGATCCCCTCGACGATGGCGTTGTCGGCCTCGGCGCCCATGGCGTGCTCGCTGATCGGGGTGTCCAGGGGCACGATGTGGTGCATGCGGGAGATGTGCATCCGGGTGTCCCCCAGGGTGCGGGGCATCTGCTGGTTGACCTGCGCGATGACGATTTTGGCCACTTCCGCGGCCGAGATGGTGAGTCCCGATTCGGCGCCCATGGAGCAGTAGCCTTCCTCGTCCGGAGGGGAAACATGGATCAGGGCCACATCGAGGGGGAGGATCCCGTTCTTGAACAGCAGGGGGAATTCGGAGAGCATGACCGGCGTGAAATCCGCCCGCCCTTCGTTGACGGCCTTGCGGACGTTGGCGCTGATGAACATGGAGTTGACCCGCAGGTGACCCTCCATCTCAGGAGCCACATAGTCCGCGGGGCAGATGACCAGCGGATGGCAGATTTCCACGTTCCGGAGCTCGGGAGCGCTCTTTACCAATGCGTCCAGAAGCTGAAGGGGGACCGAAGCATTCCCTGTGAGAAACACCCGGTTCCCGGACTCGATCGCCTTGATCGCTTCCTCGGCCGTGGTGACGCGGGATTGATAAAGGGCGCGCCAGTCGCCTCCCTGCTTGGCGGTCATCGTCGGCGCGGCTGCACCGGCCTGCAACACGTCCTGTGAATTCATGATGGTCCTTCCTTTCCTTCCGCCCCGCTCAGGAGCGATGTCGTATCCGATTATCGGTAAGTTTCGTAGGTGGTATTAATCCAAGATCTTTTCACCACCCGTTCGCTCCGCTCACTGGAGACACAGAAAGCACTGAGGAAAACCTGCTGTCTTGTTGAATTTCTCTGTGTCTCTGTGTCTCTGTGCCTCTGTGGTAAAAAATCACTCTGATTATTTGGGCTCGAGGGCCTTCACCAGGCTGCGAAGGGCCGTGTTGTACGGCGCGGCCATCCCCGCCCGGGCGGCATACTCGATGATTTTGCCGTTGATGTAGTCGACTTCGGTGGAGCGGCCCGCTTCGATATCCTGAAGCATGGAGGGTTTGTGCTGTCCGGCGGTCTGGATGTAGTCGATGCAGTCGGGGTAGAAGTCGGGACCGAGGCTGAGTTCGTTGGCCCGGGCTACGGCAACCCCCTCCTTGAGCAGATTGTCGACCAGGTTGAAGAGGATGGGATCGTTGATGACCTCGGCCATGGTCTTGCCGGTGACGGCGCAGACCGGATTCATGCACGAGTTGTTGACCGCCTTGGTCCACACCATGTTACGAATCTGGTCGGTATGCAGGGTGTCGAGCCCGCATTCGGTGAAAACGTTGCTGATGCCGACGGCGGCGTCCCGGGACTCCGGATGAAGCTCCTGGATGTAGTGGGGGCGGTGGTGGAATGCCAGGCGTATGTGACCGGGGCTCACCGGCACGCTGCCGAAATTGACGACCGCGCGCATGACCGGTTTCGATCCGAGGTACTGGGAGAGGACCCGTTCGGTGTCGATGCCGTTCTGCCAGCTGACGACGTAACGTCCTTCGCCGACGAAATTTTCAAGGGCGGAGGTGATGATGGGCAGGGCCGTCGCCTTGACGGCGATGATGACCACGTCGGGGGGGGCGGTGCAGAGGTCGTCCACCCGGGTGGTCACCCTGGCGACCCGTGCCTGGAAGTTGTCGGTCCCCTCCAGGATGATGCCGGGATCGAGGGCCGGTTCGAGAAGGGCGGGGACGACGTCGCAGAGCGTGACTTCATAGCCGCCCCTGGCCAGAAAGGCGGCGACGATCCCGCCCACGGGGCCTGCGCCGATGACCGCGAACCTCTTCGGTCGGTAGTTGCTTTCTCTGGTCATAGAAAAAATCCTTATTCGGAGGGCTGGCTTTCGACCATGCCGAAGGCCTCGGCATCGAGAACCTTGACGTTGTTGGCGTGCAGGATCTCGATGGCCTTGTCATTGTCGCTGAAGCGAAAGATCATTACGGCTTTTCCCAGTTTGCCCCCGGCTACCGCATACATGTATTCGACATTGACCTTGGATCCCAGGAACAGTTTGAGGACTTCCGCCAGGCTGCCCGGGGTATCTTCTAGCTCGGTAGCGACTACCTCGTCGACCCGTGCGGGAATGTACTTGTCCATGATCATCCCGCGGGCGGTTGCGAGATCGGAGACCAGAATCCGCAGGACGCCGAAGTCATGGGTAGTATCGCAGATGACATGCGCCCTCAGGTTGATGCCGAGATCGCCGAAAGCCTTGGTGACCTCGTACAGGCGGCCGGGGGCGTTTTCGAGAAAGATGGATAATTGTTTGAGCTTCATTGATATCTCCCTTGCTGGACAGAGGGGACCTATTGCGCATCAGGGCTCGAGCGCCTTGACCAGACCTCGTATCATGGTGTTGAAGGGGGTGGGCATGCCGGCCTGAGCACCGTATTCGACGATTTTCCCGTTGATGTAGTCGACTTCGGTCCGCCGCTTCGCCTCGATGTCCTGGAGCATGGAGGGTTTGTGGTGCCCTGCGTTTTTCAGGTAATTGATGCCATAGGGGTAAAAGTTCGAGCCGAGGGAAAATTCATTGGCGCGAGCCACGGCGACCCCTTCTTTGATGAGAGAGTCGACCAGGTTGAAGATGATCGGATCGCTGATGGCCTCGGCCATGGTCTTGCCGGTGACGGCGCAGATGGGATTCATGCAGGAGTTCAGAACCGCCTTGCGCCAGACCATGTCGGCAATCTGGTCGGTATGACGGGTATCGAGGCCGCACTCGGTCAGGGCGTTGCAGATGCCGACGGCCGCGTCCCTGGAAGCGGGGTCGAGCTCCTGGAGGAAGTGGGGACGATGATGGAAGGACATGTGGATGCGCCCGGGCTTCACCAGGGTGCATCCGAAGTTGACAACCGCCCGCATGACCGCTCTGGAGCCGAGCTGCTCCGCCAGGACCAGTTCGGTGTCGATGCCGTTCTGCCAGCTCACGACGTAACGCCCCTCGGTGACGATGTTCTCAAGGGCCGAGGCGATCAGGGGCAGGGCGGTGGCCTTGACGGTGACAACCACCACATCGGGCGGGTCATCGGCAAGGTCATCGACGTTGGTGGTTGTTCTGGTCACCCTGGCCTGGAAGTGGTCGGTCCCTTCTATGAGGATTCCGGGATCAAGGGCTGGCTCGAGAAGGCTCGGAATCACGTCGCAGAGTGTGACATCGTAACCGCCCTTGGCGAGAAAGGCCGCGACGATCCCGCCGACGGGACCGGCACCGATGACCGCGAATTTTTTCGGCTGGAAGCTGCTTTCACCTTTCATATCGCGCACTCCTTGGACTAGGGGTCTGACAGTGTAGATCTAGCTCGTGTACATCCGGAAACTCCGAATGTACACTGACGAGTTTCCGGACAGAAACTAACTCGGATTTTCGAGGATCCCGAAGGCCTCGGCATCGAGAAGCTTGACGCCGGCGTCCTGGAGGATCTCGATGGCCCGATCATTGTCGCTGAAACGGAAGACCATCACCGCTTTGCCTGAGGAGATTCCCGTTCCGGCCAGTGCGTACATGTACTCGACATTGACCTTGGTTCCCTGGAAGGACTTGAGGGCCCTGGCCAGGCTGCCGGGCGTGTCTTCGATCTCGGCCGCGACGACCTCGTCGACCCGGGCCGGAAGTTGCTTCTGCATGATCACCCGGCGTGCCGTCGCCACATCGGAGACGAGAATCCGCAGTACACCGAAGTCGTGGGAGCTGTCGCAGATGCAGAGCGATCTCAAATTGAGGCCCGCCTCTCCGAGGGCCTCGGTCGTTTCGAAAAGGCGGCCGGGGGCATTTTCGAGAAAAATGGAGAGTTGCTTCAGCTTCATGGAAACCTCCCTTCGAAACAGGTGAGACGTGAGGGGTGAGGGGTGACAAATCTTATGAGTTTTCTCCTCACCCCTCACGGAGTTAGGCAGCGGCAGCGCCGCCTTCGAGTGCCTTCAGGTTGACGTCGGCCCCCTTTCCCTTGGAGACCTCCCTGACCACGTCCTTGATGACCTCCGGTTTGAAGGGCAGATTCTTCATCACCGAGCCGACCATGACCATGTTGACGGCCTTGGCGTTGCCGGCCTCCTTGGCGATGGAAAGAGCCTCGATCCCATGGGCATTGCCGCATAGGCGGGCGATCTGCTCCTCGACATCGGTGGGGTAGACGGCCAGGCCCGCCGCCACGGTGCTGGGGTTGATGGTGACCTTGCTGTAAATCAGCCTGCCGCCGGGCTTGAGGTAGTGGACATACCTCAGGGCCTCGAGGGGTTCGAAGGAGATCAGGATGTCGGCCGTTCCCGGCAGGACCACCGGGGAGTAAATCCGGTCGCCGATGCGGACGAAGCTGATGACGCTGCCGCCCCGCTGAGCCATCCCGTGAACTTCGTTCTGCTTGACATCCAGCCCGCTGACCAGGGCGCATTCGGCGAGTACCTTGGAGGCCATCAGAACCCCCTGGCCGCCGACGCCGGCGATTACGATATTGAGAGTTTCCATAGACTCCTCCTTTAGACCTCGGACATCGCGTCGAATTTGCACGTCTGTTTACAGATACCGCACCCGTTGCAGACATTGGGGTCGATCCGAACCTTCGGTTTGTCGCCGGAGGCGGTCAGGCCCAGGGCCATGCACCCCACCTTGAGGCAGGCGCGGCAGCCGGTGCACTTGTCTGGATCGACGGTCAGTGCGGGCTTCTTGATCCGGTAGCGGAGGATGCAGGGGTTCTTGTCGATCAGGACGTAGGGGCCGGGGGTTTCGAGCCCTTTTTTGATGATTGCCTCAGTTTCCTTTAGGTCATAGGTGTTGAGCTCGGCGACGTTTTCGATCCCCAGGGCCCTGACCAGCGGGGCGATCTCGACCTGCTTGGCCGGAGTGCCCTGCAGGGTCTGGCCGGAGCCGGGGTTTTCCTGCCCGCCGGTCATGCCTGTGGTGCGGTTGTCCATGATGATGACCAGGGCATTGCCGCCGTTGTAGGCCATGCTCAGCAACCCGGTCATCCCCGAATGGAAGAAGGTGGAATCGCCGATGACCGCCACCGGCTTCTCCTCTCTGCCGGCGATGGCGTTGACCTTGGCCATGCCGTGGGCGGCGCTGATGCTGGCCCCCATGTCGATCACCGAATGCATGGCATTCATCGGCGGCAGGGCGCCGAGGGTATAGCACCCGATGTCGCCCGAGACGAAGGTCTTGAGCTTGGCCAGAATGGTGAAAAGGCCTCGGTGAGCACAGCCTGAGCAGAAGACGGGTGGGCGTGCGGGCAGCTTCTCGACCGGAGCCATGGCCTTTGCACTCACGGACTCGCCGGCGGCGGCCCGGATGATTTCAGCATTGACCTCGCCGCAGTAGGAAATTTTGTTCTTGCCGATATCGACCCGAATCCCCATGGCCCGGATCTGTTCTTCGAAAATAGCATCGAGTTCCTCAACCACCATGAGGCGCTTGACGCTCCCGGCGAACTCTTTGATTTTCTTAGGGGGCAGGGGGTGAACCAGGCCCAGCTTCAGCACCGAAGCGTTGGGAAAGGCCTCCTTGACGTGCTGATACGAAATGCCGGAGGTGATGATGCCGAGATCCTTGTCGCCCATCTCGATCCGGTTGAGCTCCGAGGTTTCTGCGAACTCCTGAAGCTTCAGGAGGCGCTCTTCGATCTGGGGATGCTTGATCCGGGCAAAATTGGGGAGCATGACGTATTTGGGCACGTCCTTGACCCATTCGCCGATCTTCGGCTCGATCTTCTCCTTCGGCTGGACCAGTCCCTTGGCATGGGAGATGCGGGTGGTGGTGCGCAGCATCACCGGGGCGTCGAACTGCTCGGAGATCTCGAAGCCGGCCCGGACGAAGTCGTAGGCTTCCTGGGAGTTTGCCGGGTCGAGCATCGGGATCTTGGCGAATTTGGCGTAGTTGCGGCTGTCCTGCTCGTTCTGGGAGGAGTGCATCCCCGGATCGTCCGACACCATGAGAATCAGGCCGGCATTGACGCCGGTGTGATTGAGGGTCAACAGCGGATCGGCGGCCACATTGACCCCGACGTGCTTCATGGTGGACAAGGCCCTGCCGCCGGCTATTGAAGCTCCGATGGCCGACTCCAGGGCGACCTTCTCGTTGGGGGCCCACTCGCAGTAGACCTCGCCGAGGCGGGCCACCTCTTCCAGGGTTTCGGTACTGGGCGTTCCGGGATAACCGGAGGCGAAGACCCCCCCGGAATCGCCGAAGCCCAGGGCGATAGCCTCGTTGCCGGAAATGATCTGCTTCGTCAAGGGCCGGGCTTCTTCCGATTTTCTTCCGGAATCAGAGAAGTTCAAGGCCGTTGCCTCTTTAGCGGAATTGCTCTTTTTCATATGTTATATCCCTCTTTTCTTGGGCGTTATTTGGGCCGCCTGTCATCGATCCGCTTGGCCTTGCCTTCGCTTCGCGGAATCGTTCCAGGCGGAACCAGGGTGATCTTTACGGAGACGCCGACGATATCCTTGATATCCCGTTTGAGATTATTGACTTTACTTCTTACCGCCTCCACGTCGTCGAGCAGCTCGTGCTCGCATCCCTTGAGGACGTCGGCGGCGGCCTTGGCCATGAAATCCTCGGTCACTTCGACCTTGATCTCAAGTTCATCCATGCTGCCGTTGCGGCTGACCACGATCATGTAATGGGGTGAAACCCCCTGGCGCTTGAGGATGATCGTTTCGATCTGGGAGGGAAAGACGTTGACGCCGCGGATAATGAGCATGTCGTCGCTGCGGCCGCAGACCCTCTGCATCTTGACCAGCGTGCGCCCGCAGGCGCAGGTTTCGCGGGTCAGCCGGGTGATGTCCCGGGTGCGATAGCGCAGCAGCGGCTGGCCTTCGTTGGTAATGGTGGTAAAGACCAGCTCCCCCATCTCTCCTTCGGGAAGCACTTCGCCCGTATCCGGGTTGATGATCTCGGGGTAGAAGTAGTCTTCGTTGATATGCAGGCCGTCCTGGGCCTCGCGGCACTCGAAGGAGACGCCCGGTCCGATGATTTCGGAGAGACCGTAAATGTCGCAGGCCTTGATGCCGAACTTATCCTGGATCGAATGGCGCATCGATTCGCTCCAGGGCTCGGCGCCGAGCACGCCTGTGCGGAGTTTGAGCTTCTTGAAGTCCACCCCCATCTGATCTCCGACCTCGAAGATATGCATGAGGAAGGAGGGGGTGGAAGTCAGGGCGGTGCTGCCGAAGTCCTGCATCAGCATGATCTGCTTCTGGGTGTTGCCGCCGGAGATCGGGATGACCGACGCGCCGACCCGGATGGCCCCGTAATGGGCTCCCAGTCCGCCGGTGAACAGGCCATAGCCGTAGATGTTCTGCACCACATCGTTTTTGGAAATGCCGGCGCCGGTAAAAGCCCGCCCCACGACTTCGGACCAGTTGTCGAGATCGTTCCGTGTGTAGCCGACCACCACCGGCTTTCCGGTCGTGCCTGAGGTGGCATGGTACTCGAGGATATCCTCCTGGGAGGCGGTGAAGAGGCTGAAGGGGTAGTTGTCCCGGATGTCCTGCTTTGTGGTGAAAGGAAGTATCCGGATATCCTCCAGGGACTTTATATGACTCGGCTTAACTCCGATCGAGTCGAGGCTTTTTTTGTAATATGGATTTTTCTCATAAACGTAATTGACGGTTTTCTGCAGGCGCGCGAGCTGAAGGTCCCGCATTTCACTGCGATTGAACTCTTCTTCTTTATTCCAGGCCATGGTTCACCTCTTTCCCGGTCGGTTGTTGGCCGAAAAGCGCAAAGGCTTATTCGTCGGAGTAGTCGTAAAACCCCTTGCCCGTCTTGCGTCCCAGATAGCCGGCCTTGATCATGTTGCGGAGCAGCCCCGGCGGAGCGAAGCGGGCTTCCTTCATGTACTCGTAGAAAATGTTCCCCACGTGGTAGCCGATGTCGGCGCCGGCGAAATCCTGGAATTCCAGGGGGCCCATCGGCATGCCGCAGCCGAGCTTCATGGCGGTGTCGATGTCCTCGGCCGAGGCCACCCCTTCCTCCAGCAGGCG
>NZ_KI421418.1:393041-394359 GCF_000472285.1 Desulfuromonas sp. TF | reverse complement strand
TCAACCGAGATCCGCCGCTACGTGCCTGTGGAGATTTCGGCCAAGGGGCTGCCGATGATCCAGTGGGAAAAGGATCAGGCAGAGGCCGCCGGACTGGTCAAAATCGACATCCTCGGCAACCGCTCCCTGGCGGTCATCCGGGACGCCCTGGAGGCGGTCGAAAAGAACACCGGACGAAAGATCGATTACGCCTCCTGGCGGCCGTTGGAGGACGCAGGGACCCGCCGACTGCTTCGCACCGGCGATACGATGGGGTGCTTCTACATCGAGTCCCCGGCCACCCGGCAGCTCCTGAAGAAGATGTGGGGCGATCCGGATGACGACGGCGGCGACCTCTTCGAACACCTGATCATGGCCTCCTCCATCATCCGCCCGGCGGCCAACACCTTCATCCGCGAGTTCGTCGCCCGCTTGCGGGGTAAAAGCTGGCAGCCGCTGCACCCGCTCCTGGTGGACGTGCTCGCCGAGACTTACGGCATCGCTATTTACCAGGAGCAGATTACTCAGATGGCCATGGCCCTGGCGGACTTCTCAGCCTATGAAGGGGACCAGCTGCGCAAGATCATCAGCAAGAAACACAAGGAGAAGAAACTTGCCGATTACCGGCATAAGTTTATGACGGGAGGGGTGCGGAAAGGGGTTACGGATGAGATCCTGGCGGCGGTGTGGGATCAGATTCTCTCCTTTGCCGGCTACTCCTTCTGCAAGCCCCATTCGGCCTCCTACGCCCTGGTGAGCTGCAAGTCGGCCTGGCTCAAGGCCAACTACCCCGCGGAGTTTACGGCGGCGGTCGTCTCCAACCAGGGAGGCTACTACTCCGCTCTAGCGTACATTTCCGAAGCCCGCCGCATGGGATTGAAGGTGCTTCCGCCGGATATCAACGAAAGCGATTATCCCTATACCGGCGCCGGACGCTCCCTGCGCATCGGTCTGATGCAGCTCCAGGGACTCGGACGCAAAGCGGTCGAAGCGCTCCTTAAGGAGCGCCGGGAGGCCGGCCCCTATAAAAACTTTCGGGATTTCCTGCGGCGGGTATCCATCGATCCGGCCGATGCCATTCTGCTGGTCAAGGGGGGATCTTTCGATGCCTTGGAGGGGCGCCAAAGGCGGCCGGCTCTCCTTTGGGAGCTCCTTGCCGCCCGGAAGCGTTTCGACCGGATGGGAAACGGTCTCCTCTTCGATGAAGGCGACGACGCCCTCCCCTCTCCGCCTCCTTGCGACGATGCGACGGTCCTGCGCCAAGAGGTGGAGACCTTGGGAATGCTGCTCTCCTGCCATCCTCTGCAGCTCCACCGCCGGGAGATGGAGCGGGTCAGGC
>NZ_KI421418.1:392414-393014 GCF_000472285.1 Desulfuromonas sp. TF | reverse complement strand
GACGAGATGCACTGTTGGGCGGGTCGCTACGTGACCATGATCGGCTGGTGGGTGACGGCCAAGACGGTGCAGGACAAGGACGGACGGCCGATGGAGTTTGTCTCTTTCGAAGATACGAGCGCCATTTTCGACGCGACCTTCTTCCCCAAAGCCTATGAGCGTTTTTGCCGAAAACTGACCCGGCATCGCCCTTATGTGCTGAAAGGAAAAGTGGAGATGGAATTCGAGGTGGCGACTCTCACCGTCGAATGGGTCGATTTTCTGACCACCGGCTAGGAGGGTGTCGGGCTTTACGGGCTGAAGCGAAAATTTGGAAGGTTGAGATCAGATTTTGGCTCGTTTGAGAACTCATAGCCATAGCTCTGGGCTGAAAGGGAGTTGAAATATGGGCCAAGCAGCCGAAATGCAGCCGGCTCATCTCATGGATAGTCCGACAGCCTCCTAAGGTGCGTGGCTGTATGACGTCCACAACCATTCTCCGGAAGGCTTCCCACAAACGACCGGAACAGCGCCGCTCAAGGCGCTACGCGCCATGCCTGGCGCACAAAGAAAAAGGTGGAGCATAAGCTCCACCTTTATGCCTCCCCTCGGGGAGGCTCG
>NZ_KI421418.1:348617-392373 GCF_000472285.1 Desulfuromonas sp. TF | reverse complement strand
GGTGCTAGGATTCGAACCTAGGAATGCTGGAGTCAGAGTCCAGTGCCTTACCGCTTGGCGACACCCCAAGGAGAGATCGAGTTTTTAACAGAGAACACGGATCGAGTCAAGAAAAAATTTACTCTCAGCGAAGCATTTCAAGGACGGCCTTAAGCCGACGCAGACTTTCGTCCTTTCCCAGGACCTCGACGACCTCGTAAATGCTCGGACTGGTCGTTCCGCCCACAAGCGCGACCCGGACTGAAGGGCCGAACTTGCCGAGTTTGAGGCCTGTCTCCTCAGTCACCCTGGAAAAGGCGGCGGCGATACCTTCATGGGTCCACTCGTCACAGGCCTCCAGGTGACCGATAATGGTTTTGAAAACCGGCTCTTTATCCGCCGTCAGAAATTTCTCGACGGCTTCCTGATCGAAGTCGATGTCCTTCCGGAAATAGAAGGTGGCGCCCTCGGCCATTTCCACCATGGTGTGGGAGCGTTCCTGGAGCGTTCTGACAACGGCGGACAGGTCCGGGCCGCCTGCAGTGTCGATTCCTTTTGCTGCCAGATGCTCGCGCAGCAACTCGCCAAGGCGCCTGGGGTCGCCGTTCTTGATATAGTGGGCGTTAAGCCAGAGGAGTTTTTCCGGATTGAAGACACCGGCCGATCTACCGACGTTGTCGAGGCTGAACTTTTCGATCAGCTCTTCCATGGAAAAGATTTCCTCGTCGCCGTAGGACCAACCGAGACGAACCAGGTAATTGACCATGGCCTCGGGGAGATAACCCATCTCCTTGTACGCCATCACCGACGTAGCGCCATGACGTTTAGACAGGCGCGCCTTATCGGAGCCGAGAATCATCGGCACGTGCGCGAATTCGGGAACCGGGTAGCCGAGCGCCTGGTACATGAGGATCTGCCGGGGCGTGTTGTTGATATGGTCATCGCCGCGAAGAATGAGGGTGAGTCCCATATCGGCATCATCGACCACCACGACGAAATTATAAGTCGGGGTGCCATCCGAGCGCTGGATGATCACGTCGTCGAGTTCGTCGTTCTGAAAGGTGATCGGCCCCTTGACCCGGTCGTTGAATGACGTCGAACCCTCGCGGGGCGTGCGGAAGCGCACCACAAACGGACGGCCGGCGGGGAGGTCGGTGCAGTCCCGGCAGGTGCCGTCGTATTTAGGCTTCTGCCCGCTCTTCAGGGCCGCTTCCCGTCTGGCTTCCAGCTCCTCAGGGGAGCAGTAGCAGCGATACGCCTTCCCTTCGGCCAGAAGCTGCTCCACCTTTTCCCGGTAAAGATCGAAACGCTGCGACTGATAATAAGGGCCTTCATCATAAGAGAGTCCCAGCCATTCCATAGCTTGCAGAATGGCGTCCGTCGACTCCTGGGTGGAGCGGGCGACATCGGTATCCTCGATGCGCAGGATAAAGGTCCCCTCTTCCTTGCGGGCAAGAAGGTAATTGAAGAGCGCCGTGCGGGCGCCGCCGATGTGCAGGTAACCCGTTGGACTGGGGGCGAATCGAACGCGCAGTGCGGACATGAGCATGCTCCTTGTCATGAAAAAAAAGGGCCGCCTTCGCGGCCCCGTTTTTATACTGGAATGACCCGACCTTGACAAGGACTTTTTGCAGACTCCTCCGGATGCCCCCTCGATCAGACGTCGAGAATCACCCCGGCATACCCCACCACCTGCGACTGATCACCCGTCACATCTCCGGAGTTGCCATATTGCACAAGGGTGGCGCTGCGGGCGCCAAGCTGCCGGGCCGCCGCCAGCATCACAGTGACCGGGATGACCCCGCACATGGTGATCTTCCGCGCGGCAACGGTTCTGTAGAGCCCGGCAGGATCGAGTTCGAGAACTCTCTGCAGGGCCAGCATATCCTTCTCCCTGGCGATATCCCCAGACTCGTAATGGGTCATGTCCGAGCTTGCCACGAGCAGGATCTCTTCACCGGAGGCAGCCAGGACCTTCCCCAGGGAGTCACCCAGGGCCAGCAGATCTTCCAGGGGCAGACGGCCGAGGCAGATCGGGACAATGGCCGTCTCAGGCGCCAGAACCTGAATGAAGGGGAGCAGAACTTCCAGGGAGTGTTCAAAGCGGTGGGCCGACTCATCGGAGGCCAGAGTGGGACAGGCGTTCAGGATCGATTTTGCCAGTTCACAATCAATGGCCGTGGTTCCCAGTGGCGATACCCACGTCCCGGAGGCGTACACGGCGGCGGGATGGCCGTAGCCATGGTGGTTTGGACCAATAATGACGACGCGCCGGGGAATGAGCACCCGGGCGAGGGTCTGACCGGTAATGGCTCCTGAATAGACATATCCGGCGTGAGGGACGATCAGGCCGATTGCGGACCGTCTCTCCCGTGGCGATCCAAGAAGGTCCGTCACTGTTTCACGCAGCGATCCCGGATTATCCGGATAGAACTGGCCGGCCACCGCAGGCAATCGTTGCATAGGGCCTCCTGAACCGAAGAGAGAGTGGTGAGACAGAGATCAGGGAAAGAAGGTCTTGATGATCATTCTGAAGCCCACCAGCAGAAGAATAACCGCAAACATCCTGACCAGTTTATCATGGGGAACCCGGCAGGCAACCCTGACCCCCAGGCGGGCCGACAGCATGGTGAAAGGAGCGACAATCAGGGCCACGAGGGCATTGACGTACCCAAAAGAAAAAGGAGGCAGGAGAGGGATCTCCCAACCGTGTATGACATAGGACAGGGCTCCGAAAAAAGAGGAAATGACAATCAGCGCGCTTGAATTGCCGACCGCCAGATGAATGGGCAGTCGAAGCAGAATCACCATGAGCGGTACGGCGATTACTCCACCCCCGACGCCGAAAAAAGCGGAGAAGGCGCCGCCGGCCAAACCGACCAGCAGCAGCGGAGTGCGAGCCAGGCGACCGGTTTCCTCCGGAGGAAGGTGAGGGTGAAAGAAAAGGAGTTCCAGGGCCACCATGATCTGCATCAGACCAAAGAGACCCTTGAGCCGGACTCCGGAGAGTTCCGCCGCAAGCGTCGCACCTGTTATCGCCCCGATCACCCCCCCCATGACGAGGTATCGGACCTGACGCCAGTCCACATTCCCCCTCTTTCGATGACCCAGGGTACTGCTGAATGCCGTTGGAATGATTATGGCCAGACTGGTACCGAACGCGGCGTGAACGATGAGATCCGGTGCGAATCCGGCAAGGCTGAAGCTCCAGAGAAAAAGCGGGACCAGGATGATTCCGCCCCCGATCCCCAGCAGACCTGCCAGAAAACCGGCCAGAGAGCCAAGGAAAACGAACATGATGAGGATGTCGGGAGCGAATAGATGCATGTCGATCGAATGAAATGAAAAAAGCCAGCCCCGGGAGGCTGGCTTGCAGGTGAATGGAGGCCCCGACCAGATTCGAACTGGTGATGGAGGTTTTGCAGACCTCTGCCTTACCACTTGGCGACGGGGCCGTTACGACACGACAGGGTGCCGAAAAAGCTCGGTATTGATACCAAATCCGATATCAGGGTGTCAAGGACAAAATAGAGAAAACAGCGGCTGGGAAACAGATCGGATGAAATCGGAATCCGAGATGCGGTCTCTGCCTTCATAAAGCCGCCGGCGAAGAAATTCCGTGTCAGACGAAAACCGACAGCCGCCGCAGAATCTCCGCCTGAGGAACGCCTTCCACCTGCACCACGCCGCCTTCCAGCAATGTCACGAGCCGCATCAGGCTGTCTTTCTCCACCGAAAGGATGGTTTCATATTCAATGGTTGCAATATCGATTATCGATTCCCATTCCTGCCTGCTGATACGGTTTTCAAGTAATGCTCTTTCCAAAACATCGTCAATTCTCATTTCCATCGTCTCCTCTTTCATCACAAAAAAGGTGCCCGACTGAAGCTGGAGAGACACGGGTGCCTATCTGATTTTCTCCTCGGCTGAGCGGACTTTTCCCTCCAGGGTGTGGTTAATGCCGACATTGGAGTGAGGATGCGTCCGCTAGGATATGCTTTCAAAATGCTGAGAATGTTTGAAATCATTGGCGACTACTGCCTCGAAACCCTCGAGCGAATCGGCCGCATGGGGATTTTCCTGCTGGTCTGCCTGTGGAGCGTGGTCCGGCCGCCGTATAAGATAGACGCGGTAATCCGACAGATCCACTTTATCGGCTCTCGTTCGGTCTTCGTTATTCTTTTCACCGGTGCTTTCACCGGAATGGTTCTTGGACTGCAAGGATACTATACCCTTCGCAAGTTCAGCTCCGAAGGACTTCTCGGTTCAGCCGTAGCTTTGAGTCTGGTCCGTGAACTCGGACCCGTCATTGCAGCACTCATGGTTATCGGCCGAGCCGGGTCGGCCATCTGCGCCGAAGTGGGTATCATGCGCAACTCGGAGCAGATCGACGCCCTGGAGTGCATGGCCATCGATCCCTACAAATTTCTGCTGGCGCCAAAATACGTGGCGGGGATCATTTCAGTCCCCCTTCTGACGTTTATTTTCGACTTAATGGGCATCCTTGGAGGGTACCTTGTCGGAGTCGTGCTGCTCGGCATCAACGAGGGAACCTATTTCCAGGGGATGTATCGAAGCGTGGAATGGGCGGATATCGAAATGGGACTCGTCAAGTCCTTCGTCTTCGCCCTTCTGATCGTCTGGATCCCCGCAGCAAAGGGCTATTACCTGCACCTGGAAAAATCCGGTGGATTGGGATTACCTGATCAGCGCCATCATGCTCTGATAAACGATGTATGAGAGCTCATAGCCATAGCTATGGGCCGAAAAGGAGTTGAAATATGGGCCAAGCAGCCGAATTTGCAGCCGGCTCATGGATAGTCCGACAGCCTCCTAACACGATGTTTTGAACATGAATCGTTGCGAGGTTCGGATACTATGAGTCAGAAGGATGAGCAGATAGCCATCCAGTTGATCGAGGTGGAAAAATCGTTCGGCCGCCAACAGGTCCTGCGGCGCATCAACCTCGAGGTGCGGGAGGGCAGAACAACGGTCATCGTCGGGGCCAGCGGCACGGGCAAGAGCTTGATTCTCAAACATATGCTGGGACTTATCCGCCCGGACCAGGGTCAGGTTCTGGTCTTCGGCCGGGATCTGGCGAAAATCACCAGGAAGGAATTGAAGAAAATCCGTATGAATTTCGGGGTTCTCTTTCAGAATGCAGCACTCTTCGACTCCCTGACCGTCTACGACAACGTCGCTTTGCCGTTGCGCGAGCGCAGCTCCATGGCGGAAGAAGAGATCCGCACCAAGGTGATGGAAAAGCTGGCGCTTATGGATCTCGAGGGAGCCGAAGACAAGTATCCGGCCCAGCTCAGCGGAGGAATGCGCAAGCGTGCCGGCCTGGCCCGGGCCCTGGTGCTCAATCCGAAGGTTATATTTTTCGACGAACCGACCACCGGTCTCGACGTCAACAAGGCGAACGAGATCTACCGCCTCTTTTACGAAACCCAGACCAGACTCAATTACACGGCGGTCATCGTCAGCCATGACGTGCCGAAGATCCTCAAGCTGGCCGATTATGTGGCGATGCTGGCCGAGGGGGTGATTCAGGATTGTCTTACGCCGGAAGCCTTCCAGATCTCGGATAATCCGATCATACGCGATTACGTCGAGGAAACCATGGGGCCGATCTACAAGAGTGAACGGGAGGAATATACCCTATGAGAAGATTCAACCTCGAAACCGGCGTCGGTATCTTTCTGGTACTGGGGTTTCTCTGTTTCGCCTGGATTTCGGTCAGGTTGGGGGATGTTTCCTTCTTGGGTCCCGGAACATATCAGGTCTCGGCGAACTTCGGCTCCATTTCCGGACTCAGGGAAGGGGCCGTCGTCGAAATAGCGGGGGTCCCCGTGGGAGAAGTCTCGGACATCAACCTGAATCAGGAGTATTACGAGGCCGAGGTATTCATGTCCATCAGAGAAGGAGTGAAAATCAGCGAGGACAGTATCGCCTCCATCCGCACCGCGGGCATCATTGGCGACCGCTACGTCAGCATCTCGCCCGGAGGCGCTCCCGATTTTCTCAGCGCAGGGGGAAAAATCCAGGAGACGGAATCCGCCATCAACCTGGAAGAGCTGCTTGGGAAGTACATTTTCGAGAAAGAATGAATAAATTCGAGGTCACGGTGAAAGTAATTTGAAATTAACAACTTACCTCTGCGTTCTCTATGTCCTCTGTGAGGAAAAAGGATTTTTTGGGAAACCATCAAGAATAAAAGGAACCTGAATGAGAGCGATCATTGCTTTTCTGCTGCTCCTTTTGCTGTATCCGCACTTCAATTCGGTCGCCGAAGAGCCTCCCGTCATCGGCGGCGAATCGACGGCGGATGAAGAATTTTTCGAGGACGATCTCGCATTCTTCGACGAAGAGCCTCCGCTGACCGTTCATGATCCGATCGAGCCGATCAATCGCGCCGTCTTCTGGTTTAATGACAAGCTTTATTTTTACCTGTTCAAACCGGTGGCCAAAGGCTTGCGGGTTGTGCCCGAAAGGGTCCGCGTTTCAGCCGACAATTTCTTCGACAACCTTTCCGCTCCGCTTCGCTTCCTCAACAATGTGCTGCAGCTGCAATTTGACGATGCCAGCGACGAATTGGCGCGGTTTATATTCAACAGCACCTTCGGCGTCGCCGGATTGTTCGATATCGCCAAAAAAGAAGGAGGTATCGTAAGACGGGACGAGGATTTCGGCCAGACGCTGGGGCGGTACGGAGTCGGGTCCGGATTATACCTCGTTCTGCCCGTCTTCGGACCTTCCAACGCCCGGGACGCCATAGGGCGCGTCGGCGATTATTTCCTCTCTCCTCTTACCTATGCGTTCGATACGGAAGAGCGCATCGCCGTCACTGCGGTCGAGAAGGAAAATGCCCTTTCCCTTGACAAGGACACCTACGAGGGAATCAAGCGGGATGCTCTCGACCCCTACCTCTTCATCCGCGATGCCTACGCCCAGAGGCGTGAGGCCGCTATAAAGAAATGACCATGATCCTTTCCAGACTCATAACACCGGCCTTAATTGCCATTCTTTTCCTCTTTCCCTCGTCTTCTCCGGCAGCATCGCCCCGGACTGAGGTAAAGGCCACGGTCGATCAGGTTATTGCAACTCTCAAGGACGAAACTCTCACCGCTGCCGCCCGGCGGGAGAACCTGACTTCGATCATACGGCCGCGATTCGATTTCCGGATCATGTCCCAATCGGTGCTCGGCGTCAACTGGCGCAGGGCGACGGAAACCCAGAAGCGGCGCTTCATCGACCTGTTTTCCGAGCTTCTTAAATCGACTTATGTGAGCAAGATCGAGCAATATACCAATGAACGGGTGGATTACGGCGAGGAGAGGATCGAAGATGACCGGGCTTTGGTGGAGACCATGCTGGTGACTCAAAGCACCGAGATCCCCATCATCTATCGCATGATCCGCAAAGATGGAGAATGGAAAGTCTACGATGTGGTGATTGAAAACGTAAGCCTCGTTCGCAACTACCGCAGCACCTACGATGAGATCGTGCGGAAGGAGGGAATCGATCGCCTTCTGCAGCGAATGGAGGAAAAACTGACCGAGCTGAGAAGCGGCTCGGATACTGCGGGAGAAGACCCGTGAGAATGACTTTATCGTCCGAACAGATCTGTGCCCGGATGAAGGCGGACCTCCACTACTTCCGTTTCCTTCGTCAAGAGGATATTTCACTTCTGGCCCGTTATCTCGACTGCAGGAAACTGAAACCGGAAGAGACCTTGTGGCTGGAAGGAGGGGAATGCGGCTTTATGGTGTTCATCATTTCAGGCAATCTTGAAATCAAGAAGAACACCGAATTCGCCGGACGGCAGATGATCGTCGGCATCTATGGCCGAGGCTCGATTGCCGGCGAACTTTGCCTCCTCGACAGTTCACCCCGGGTGGTGACCGCCGTTGCCTGTGATGAAGTCGAACTGCTGATCCTCAATCGGCAGGATTTCGATCGTTTCCTCATCGAACACCCCGAGTCCGGAGTTCGCCTTCTTAAAGGGATGCTGATGACCGTTTCCACGCGCCTGAAGAAATCCTTCGAACGGATCGCCGCCATTTTCTAAAAAACATATTTTTCCGCAGATGAACGCAGATTAGCGCTAAGGACCTTGTAAAGCTCAGCGTCAATCCTGATTTCATCTGCGGACATCTGCGTAATCTGCGGATAAAGAATATCTTTTTCCTTTCTGTTTTTTTAGTCTTCTTCCTCCCTCCGCAGCCGGGTCTCGATCAGCACCTCGGAGTTCAGGGTGCGGTGAACCGGACATTTCTCGGCAATCTCGAGCAGGCGCCGGCGCTGCTCCTCTTTCAGGGGTCCCTTCAGTTCGAGCTCCCGCTCGAATCGGTCTATCCTGCGCCCCTTCTCCTCGCAGTGAACGCAATCATCGGCATGAATTTTTTCATGGCGAAGACGGACCACCGCCTCCTCAAGAGGCCATTCTTTACGGCGGGCGTACATCTGCACGGTCATCCCTGTGCAGGCGCCGAGGGCGGCCTGCAGCAGGTCGTAGGGTGAAGGTCCCTGCCCGCTGCCCCCATAGGATTCCGGTTCGTCGGAAACCAGGGCAAAGCCGTTGGCGAAAAGGTCGGTGCGGAATCCCTCCCTGCCGGTGCGCGAGGTCACCCGGTTGTCGATCATCTCCGGCAAGGCTTCGGTTTCTTCGGCGGCCTCGAGATAGCGTTCGGCCCAGGAGGCGATCATGTGGCCGGCATAACGTGAATCCGCCGGGCGCGAAAGAAGGTGGTCCGCCGGGTCGAGGGAGATGAAATTCTTCGGGTGCCTGGCCGCTCTGTAGATGTCGGCGGCGTTGTCGATTCCAACGATTCGATCTCGAGGCGAGTGCATGACCATAAGCGCCGCTCCGAGACGGGCAATTCTCTCCACGGGGTCCTGTTTTTCCAGATCCTCCAGGAACTCCCTGCGAATGGTGAAATCCCGTCCGGCAAGCCTGACGGTGGCCTTGCCGGAGCGCTCGATCTCTTCCCGGGAGTCCTTCAGCAGTCTCCCTATATGCCGTGGATGACAGGGAGCTGCAATGGTGGCTATGGCCGATACCGAAGAAATCCGGTCAGCCGCCATCAGAGCCGCCGTACCGCCAAGGGAATGACCGATAAGAATGCGAGGCGCCCCGTACTCCTTCTCCAGAAAGCGCGAGGCTTCGATGAGATCGCTGATATTGGTTGAAAAAGTCGTGTCCGCGAACTCCCCTTCGCTTTCCCCGATTCCGGTGAAATCAAACCGCAGGACGGCAATACGCCTTCGGGAAAGCGCTCTGCAGATATTTGCGGCTGCGGCTAGATTCTTGGTACAGGTGAAACAGTGTGCAAAGAGAGCATAGGCGACCGGCTTTTCGTCCTCCGGCAGATCAAGAAGACCGACAAGCTCCGTACCCTCCGCATTGGTGAAGGTAATCTTTTTCTGTTTCATCTCTTTCCTCCTTTGGGCCTTCCGGAATCTCCTGATTCTCCAGTCGTTCCTATCTTAACATTCCAATTCGCCCTGATAAAAAAACAAGCCCCTGATGAGACTGAATTTCCACCTTCCCCATGTCCCTTGAACCGGCTTGACATGGGGCGGTCAGACCTTAAACTGATTCATATTCAATCCTATTCAGAAGAATGACGAATTTCCAACTCCCCCGAGAAAGGAGTCTACTCTTGCTCTCCGACCTGATAAACCGGGAGAACGAACTGCCCCGGGGATTTCTGAGCGCCCTGGAAAGAAGGACCCGCAGCGTGCTCCTGAAAGCAGGCTCGAACCGATCTGACCCCGTCCTGGATTTCGCCTCTTCAGTCGCCGCCGGCCTCGACCGTCAGCCACGCCGACTCGACTGCCGATTTCTCTATGATGAACGCGGAAGCAGGCTGTATGAGCAGATCACTGTGCAGCCCGAATACTATCTCACCCGCACCGAAGCATCCATTCTGGCCCGTCACTCCACCGAGATCAGCAGGATGACCGGGCCTTCGACCCTGGTTGAATTCGGTTCCGGATATTCGGTGAAGACGGACTATCTGCTATCGGCTTACATGAAACAGAATCCGGCGCTCTGTTACGTTCCCATCGACGTCAGCGAAAGCGCCCTGCGAGGAGCAATCCGCAACATCAATCGACGCCATCCCGGCGTTCAGGTCATCGGCATCCATGGAACGTACCAGGAAGCCTTCCCGGTCTTCGACGTCGCCTCTCCCATCATGGTCATCTTCCTGGGCAGCACCATCGGCAACATGAGCCGGAAGGAATCCATGGAATTTTTCAACCGGGTAGCTGATCATCTGGATCCAGGGGACCATTTCCTCCTGGGCGTTGACCTCCTGAAAGATCCGGAACTTCTGGAAGCGGCCTATAACGACGCCGCCGGAATCAGCGATGAATTTACCCGCAACCTCTTCGTGCGCATGAATCGGGAACTGGAAAGCGATATCGACATCTCAGGGGTTGAGCATGTGGCCCGCTTCAACAGCGAGCTCGAGCAGATCGAAATCCATGCCCGGTTCAAGAGGTCCCAGACCATCGACCTTCCCATCCTGCAGCGTTCTTTCAAAATTGAGGCCGGAGAAGAGATCCTGACCGAAATCAGCCGTAAATTCAGCATCGAGACCCTTCTGCCAAGTTTGGGAATGCTCGGCTTCCGGGCCCGGCGTGTCTTCACCGACGAACAGAAGTGGTTTGCCTTGCTGCTACTGGAAAAAACCCTTCCCAAAAGAAGCGGCGAAGCATTGAAAGGCAGTTCGTGATGAAGCAGGCCACGGTGGAGGAACGCGATGGTCTCTGCGGCATCTGTCCGGCGGGATGCTGGGTGCGCGCCCGCCTTCGCGACGGGAGGCTGGAAGCGGTGGAGCCGTTGCCGGACCATCCTCTCGGCGTCATGTGCCGGATCGGCCTGGCATCGCCGCAGATCGTCCATGATCCCGACCGGTTGAAATTTCCCCTGCGCCGCCGCGGGCCCAAGGGGACCTGGGAGTTCGAACGCATCTCCTGGGATGAGGCCTACGACCTCCTTACGGATAAACTGCTGTCGATCAAGAAAGAGTCCGGCCCGGAAGCGGCGGCCATCTACACCGGCCGCGGCAGCTTCGATATGGCCATGTGCGACCTCTTCCAGCCGGCGGGCGTCGCCGTCTCCTCCGCCTCCAGCGTCCTCTTCCCCTTCGGATCGCCGAACACCCTCGGAGTTGGCGCCCTCTGCTACGTCTCTTTCGCCATGATCGCTCCGCACGTCACCATGGGAGAGCTGTACGTCACCATGGATACCGATATCGAGCAGGCCGAACTGATCGTGATCTGGGGCGCCAACCCGGCAACCGACTCTCCCCCTCTGGCGCACGAGCAGATCCTGAGAGCCCGGCGGCGGGGCGCCGAGGTTATTGCCATCGACCCCCGAAGAAATGGCACGGCTCGAGAAGCGAAGGCCGAATGGATCGGCGTTCGACCCGGCTCCGACGGCGCCCTCGCCCTTGGGATGATCCAGGTCCTCCTCGAAGAGGAGCTTTACGATGACGATTTCGTCGATCACTGGACCGTCGGCTTTGCCGAACTGAAGAATCTGGTTCAGCATTACCGCCCGGAGATCGTCGAAGGGATCACCGGCGTACCCGCCGAGACGGTGCGCCGAACGGCCCGCAGGATCGCCTCGGCCCGGGGCGCCTGCCCGATCATGTACACCGGACTCGAATATTCGGACAGCGGAGTGCAGGCGATTCGCGCCGTTTTCACCCTCTGGGCCCTGGCCGGTCAGCTCGATGTCCCCGGCGGCCTCCTTTTCCGGATGAAGGAAAACACCTTCCCACAGAACCGCCGGCGCCTGATCGCCAACCCGGACATGCGCAAGGCCCTCGGCCGGGACCGCTTTCCCGTCTACAGCCATTATCGCGGCGAATCCCATGCCATCGCCCTCCCCGATTCGGTTCTCGAAGGGGAGCCTTACAGAATCCGGGCGCTGATCAACCTCGGGGGCTCGATCATCACTTCGTGGCCGAATCCCGATCTTTGGCGAAGGACTTTCGAGGCCCTCGACTTCTCCGTCTGCATCAACCGCTACCATACCGCCGATTCAGCCTATGCCGACCTGGTCCTGCCCGCCACCACTCAGTATGAAACGACTTCCTTCATGCGCTATGGCCCCCTGTTCAAGATCCGAGAAAGACTCGTCGAGCCGATCGGGGAGGCGCGCAACGACTTTCTCATCCTCGCCGAACTCGCCCGTCGTCTCGGCTACGGACACCTCTTCCCCCAGAGCGAGGAGGAAATTCTCGAAACGGCCCTTGAAGGAACCGGCTTCACGACCGCCGAAGTGCGCCGCGCCGGCGGCTCGGTCCGGGTGCCGACGGCAATGATGCAGTACAAGAAATGGGAGAAGGGACTGCTGCGCTCCGACGGCAAAGCCGGGTTCGACACCCCTTCCGGGAAATTTGAAATCGCCTCGTCGATCCTCGCCGAGCACGGCTACGATCCCCTGCCGGTCTATACCGAACCAAAAGAAGGCCCCCTCTCGCAGCCGGATCTGGCCAGGCGCTATCCCCTCGTCTTCAACTCAGGCACCCGCACCCCCTATGACTTCCGCAGCCAGCATCACGGCGTCCGGGGACTCTCCGAAAAACACCCGGAACCCGACGTGATCATGCATCCGGACGACGCCGCACCGCGGGGAATCCTCGATGGCGATCCGGTGTGGGTCGAGACGCCGCGCGGCCGCGTCCGCCTGAGGGCCAGGCTCAGTGACTATATCGTTAGCGGTGCCGTCGACGCGGCCATGGGAGGAGGCGGCCCCCTCGGTCCAGAGGCGTGGCGGGAAGCCAATGTCAATGCGCTGACCGACCTGGAGAATTACGATCCCATCTCAGGTTTTCCCGTCTACAAGACCCTCCTCTGCCAGGTCAGCCGGGCGGAAGGAAGCGGATTAGCAGCCACGATAGACCACGAAGCGGAATCCGACACCCAGCAGGAAAGAGAGCTTGCCGCCGAGGGGCGGCCGAGCAGACGGGTGTATCTCGACCATAACGCCACCACCCCTCTCGATGCCGAGGTTCTGGAAGCCATGCTCCCCTTCCTCCGGGAGGACTGGGGCAATCCTTCCAGCATTCACACCCTCGGCAACCGCAGCCGCACTCCTGTGGAAGGGGCCCGTCGCAGGGTGGCGCAGATGCTCAACTGCACCGCCCGGCGCATCGTCTTCACCGGCAGCGGATCCGAGGCGGACAACCTCGCCATCCGCGGGCTTCTCCCATACCGCGAAGGCCGTCACCTGATCACCTCGGCGATCGAGCATCCGGCAATCCTCCGGACCTGCCTCTCCCTGGAGCAGGATGGCTATGAGGTCACTGTTCTGCCCGTCGACGGCGACGGCATTGTCCGACCAGAGTCTTTGGCCGAAGCTCTGCGGCCCGATACGGCACTGGTGAGCATCATGCTGGCCAACAACGAAACGGGCGCGATCCAGCCGGTGGCCGAACTCGCCGCCATCGCCCGGAGCAGGGGCGTCACCTTTCACACCGATGCGGTGCAGGCCCTGGGGAAGATTCCCGTCGACGTGGAAGAACTCGGCGTGGACCTCCTCTCTTTGTCGGCGCACAAGATCCACGGTCCCAAGGGGGTGGGCGCTCTTTACGTCAGGCGCGACATGGAGCTGAAACCCCTCATCACCGGCGGCGGTCAGGAGCGGGGTCTGCGCTCCGGCACGGAAAATGTCGCCGGAATCGTCGGATTCGGCAAAGCCTGCGAACTGGCCCAGCGGCGGCTGAACGAAGACGAAATGCTGCGGGTTTCGAAGCTGCGCGACCGGCTGGAGGCCGGCATCCGCAAGCTTCTGCCGGGAGCCCGGCGCAACGGGCCGGGCGAAGGGCGTCTGCCGAATACGCTGAACATGACCCTGCCGGAAATACGGGGCGAGTCTCTCGTTCTGTTCCTCGACCGGCGCGGCGTCTTTTTCTCGTCAGGTTCGGCGTGCAAGTCGGGAAACCCCGAACCCTCCCCTGCCCTGCTGGCCATGGGGCTGACTGCCGAGCAGGCTCACTGCGCGGTACGCTTCTCGTTGGGAACAGGCAACATCGCCGAGGACATAGACTATGTCCTTCGCTCCCTGGAAGAGACCCTGCGCGAAACCCGCAGCACGATCCGGTTTGTCGCCTGCAGATGATGCACTTAAAAGTATCTATCCACGCAGGACACGAAGCTTCACGAAGTAACGCTTGGCTTCTTCGTGTTTATTCGTGCTCTTCGTGGAAACAGGATATTCAGGCTCATTCGTTCAGGATTTCCGCTCCGGCCTCTTTCATCTGCGTCATCGCCTCCGCTCCCGCCTCGATACTCACCGGACGGGTGGCCCCACTGATTACGGATACATCAAACCCCTCCTTTCGGGCGTCGAGGACGGAGGCAAGGACACAGACGTCCTGGGCCAGCCCGCCGACGAGCAGCCTTCCGACCCCGTCGTGCCGGAGCCGATGCGCCAGTCCGGTCTGATCGAAGACGGAATTCTGGTCCTGATCGAAGCGCACCCCCTTGGTGATGATCACCTCATCGCCGACCAGGGTGAGTTTGGGATGAAACTCCGCCCCCAGAGTGTCCTGCAGGCAATGGGGGGGCCATTTACCCCCCTCTTTTTCGAAACTGATGTGCCCGGCCGGATGCCAGTCGCGGGAAACGTAGATCGGAATCTTACGGTCGCGAGCGACGGCGAGCCAGTAGTTCAGAACCGGGATGACCTTGTCGCCATCTTCTATGGGCAGAGCGCCGCCAGGGCAAAAGTCATTCTGGACGTCAACCACCAGCAATCCATCTCCCGACCGGATGATCTCTCGCGGATCGGCCATTATCATTCCTCCTCACGGTATGGGGATTACCCCCCTAACGTATCGCAGATAATCGGTCTGTCCAGCCCGATGAATGTGTCATGTTGAATTGCAAAATCTCTTCTCCCCGATAGAGTGGGTACATGAACCATTAAAGGGAGTCCCACGGCGCCGTGCGTGGTTTGGGCGACTGATTTTCTTCAGCCTGCATATAAGTAAGATAGGCGAAAAGGTAGATGAAAAAAGTCATTTTCACCGGTCGGGCCAATCCCGCCCTCGCACAGGGAATCGCTGGAGAGCTTGGAATACGCTGCGGCGCCTGCAGCATCGAGGATTTTCCGGACGGCGAAATCCATGTCGAACTTGAGGAGCCGCTGGAAAACGCCGACGTCTACCTGATCCAGCCGACCAGCCCGCCGGTGGCCGAACACCTTCTGGAACTTCTTCTTCTTGCGGATGCCTGCCGACGGGCCGGGGCCGGGCACCTGACTGCCGTCATCCCCTATTTCGGCTATGCCCGCCAGGATCGCCGGACCGGGAAGATGGAACCGGTCGGGGCACGGCTGGTAGCCGACCTGCTGAGCCTGAGGTTCAACCGGATCGTCGTCGTCGACCTGCACAATCCGGCGATCGAAGGCTTCTTCGCCATTCCTGTTGAACACCTTTCGGTCGTCCCGCTGCTGGCGGAAGCCCTGCGCAGCGGTCTCGATGAGGAGGCCATCCTGGTGGCTCCCGATCTGGGTGCGGTCAAACTGGCCCAAGAGTACG
Organism: Desulfuromonas sp. TF; assembly: GCF_000472285.1. Lineage (NCBI taxonomy): Bacteria > Pseudomonadati > Thermodesulfobacteriota > Desulfuromonadia > Desulfuromonadales > Desulfuromonadaceae > Desulfuromonas > Desulfuromonas sp. TF. Next base: position 376,827 of record NZ_KI421418.1, on the reverse strand, counting down.
GCGATCGGCTGGGACTGCCGGTCGCTTACATTCATAAGATCCGCCACAGCGGCGAGGATGTCAGCGTTCGACGGGTCATCGGATCGGTGAAGGGGCGCAGGCCGATCATCGTCGACGACATGATCAGCACCGGAGGGACCGTGGTGTCGGCGGTCCGGGCACTTCTCGAAGAAGGGTGCCTGGCGGAGATCACTGTAGCTGTCGGTCATGCCCTGCTGGTCGGCGAGGCGGAGAAGAGCCTGGCCGAACTGCCCGTCCGCCGGTTTTTGACCACGGACAGCGTGCAGCGGGACTTCTCTTCCTTTCCTCTTGAAACCGTCAGCCTGAAAAAGGTCATCGCTAAGGGGATAGATCGCCTGCACCGGATTCCCGAGGAGAATTCATGTTTGCGATGACCCGGTGAGGTATCCGGTGTCCGGTCATCCGATCAGACCGAAGATGCCGACCAGGATCAGGTAAATGGCCACGATATAATTCAGGAGCCGAGGAAAAATCAAAATGAGAATCCCGGCGATCAGGGCAATAACCGGTTGGTAGGTGAGGACCATTGTGGTCTCCTTTCAATCAGGAAAGCTTTTATTGCCGAATAAAATTTCCCCCCGCCTTGACAGATTGAAGCGGGCTGATATTTCTTTTGAGCAAAGCAATTGATTATGAACAAAGCATGATTCCCCCGAAAAACAATTCGCCAACTTTGCGCGTTACGGTGCCCGCCTTTGCAGGTCCCTCCTGCTTACCTGACGCGCTTTTTTATTGTCTGAAACCTCGCTTCATGAGGCTCTCGAAATCAGCCGGTGTTGCGCAGACCGGCCGCTATGCCGTTGATGGAAGCGGCCAGGACATAGTCGAGCTCATCGGTTTCCCGGCCGCTCGACTTGCGTCTCAGCAGCTCGATCTGGATCATGCTCATGGGATCCACGTAGGGGTTGCGGAGACGGAGGGAATGGGCCAGATCGGGATTGTTTTCGAGCAGGCGCTTCTGGCCGGTGATTTCGAGAACCATGCGCCGGGTACGCTGAAGTTCGTCCACCAGGAGGGTGAAGACCCGATCGCGCAGACCGGCGTCGCCGACCAGAGAAGCATACTGGCGGGCCAGGGGCAGATCGACTTTCGCCAGGGCCATCTCGACGTTCCGCACCATGTCGAAAAACATCGGAAAACGTCGCATCATGATCTGCAGCAGTCTCCTCTTCTCCTCGCTGCCGGAAGCGAATTTTTCGAAGGCCGTTCCGACCCCGAACCAGGCCGGCACGAGCAGTCGGCTCTGTATCCAACCGAATCCCCAGGGGATGGCCCGCAGGTCCTCCAGACCTTTGCTCTCCTTGCGGCGCGCCGGGCGCGAGCCGATCTTGGCCAGTTCGAACTCACGCACCGGCGTGGCCTGTTCGAAAAACGGAAGGATTGAAGGATTGTCGGCAATCTTCTCCCGATAGCAGGCATAGGCTGCGGAAGACATCTCCTCCATGGCCTCCTCCCACTCCGCCTGGGCGGTCGCTTCGACGAGGCCTGTGCGAGTCAAAGCCTCCAGAGAAGCGGAAACCATCAGTTCGAGGTTGCGTCGGGCCAAGGCCGGATCCGAGTACTTGAAATTGATCACTTCGCCCTGCTCGGTAAGCTTGAAAGCGCCGGAAAAAGCCCCGGCTGGCTGAGCGACGATCGCCCGATGGGTCGGGCCTCCGCCACGCCCGACCGTTCCGCCGCGCCCGTGAAACAGGCGCAGGGAGACGCCGCATTCCTCCGCCACCCGGTGGAGGGCGCGGTGGGCCTTGTAGATCTCCCATGTGCTGGTCAGCATGCCGCCGTCCTTGTTGGAATCGGAATAGCCGAGCATCACCTCCTGCCAGTGCCCCCAGGAGTCCAGATAGGGAGCATATTCGGAGCTGGCCCAAAGGGTGCGGCAGATTTCCGGAGCGTTGCGCAGATCCTCGATCGACTCGAACAGCGGCACCGGCATCAGGCCCGGATCCCCTTTTTCCCTGTGTCCGGCAGCGGAAATACCGCAAAGCTCCATCAGCCAGACAAGGGAGAGGATATCCTGTACAGAGGTGGCGCCGCTGATCACGTAGCTGCGGATCGCCTGAGACGGGTATTCCGTCTTCAACCGCGACACAGCCCGGAGGGTGTCAAGCAATTCAGCGGTCTGGCCCGAGGGGGGTGCAGGGAGAGGGCCTGCAGGGTCGACCAGATGTCCGGCGCCGGCGGCCAACTCGGCCACCGCCCGGGCGTGGACCTGCGCATGCTGCCGGATATCGAGCGCATGGAGATGAAAACCGAAGGTATCCACCTTGCGCCTCAGAGGGTCGACAAGGCGGCGGGCGAGGCGTTCTCCCCTTTGTTTGCGCAGATTCCGGCTCAGCAGCTTCAGGTCGTCTCCGAAGGTTTCGGCATCGGGATAGGCGTCCGGGTGATGCGGCTCCATCAGGGCGCGGCGCAGTCGGTGACGCATGATAGTCAGATAACGCCGGTACAGCTCGCACTCGGGCAGGGCATCCGCCTCCTGCGCCGCTTCGGGGAATGCGGCGGAACAGTCCGCCAGAGCCGCACGCAATTCGTCGGTCTCTCCCGCCTGGCAGGTGGAGGGCGTCAGGAGCCGGCTCAAGGCTTCCACCTCATCCAGGTAGTCGGAAAGGATCAGCTCACGGGCTTTCTCCAGGGCATCCCTGGTGCTTTCGGCCGTCACGAAGGGGTTCCCGTCACGGTCGCCTCCAATCCAGGAGCCGAAGCGCACCACCGTCGGCAGATCGGCGGCATCGATATCTATTCCGTAAACGTCCCGAAAATCCGCCGCCAGGTTCTCGTAGAAGTCGGCAATGGGTGGGAGCAGGGAGACCGTGTAGTGATCGAGCCCCATGGCGATTTCGTCCTGCACCGTCGGCTTGCGGCGGCGGACTTCGTCGGACTGCCATAGAGCACTGATTTCAGCCAGGACCGCCTCCTGACTTTCGGACGCTTCGGAATCAGACAGCGGGAGCCGATCGAGCTTCTCCAGTTCGCCGGCAATGCGGCGGCGCTTGAACAGAACGACTCGCCGGGCAACCTCGGTAGGATGCGCGGTAAACACGGGAACCACCTCCACCAGCCCCAGCCGCTCCAGGGCCTTTTCGGCATCGATGCCCGCCCCCCGCATGCGCTCCAGGGTGGCATGCAGGGAACCCGGCTTGTCGGGGATGCCGCCGACCCGATGGGCGCGGCTGCGCCGCTTTCGATGGTTGGTTTCGGCCAGATTGGTGAGTTCGAAAAAGGTGGCGAAGGCCTTGACGATCTGGTGGCTTTCGAGATCGCTCATCTGCCCGACGATTTGCGCCATCTCCTTCAGCAGCTCCCTCTCAGCGGGGTTCTCAAGCCCGTCCTCCCCCTGGGCGTCTTCCAGTTCGCGATGCTTTATCGCCAGACGCCGCAGCCGTTCTTCATCGTCGAACACCTTCTGTCCCGCCTGCTCCTTGATGACCACCCCGAGAAGCTTCCCCAGGGAGCGGACATCTCGCCGCAAGGGCAGGTCCTTTGTCTCCGGATCGGAGCTGAGCAGCTCCTTCAGCCGTTCGGCCTGTACCGGCGCCTTCCAGAAAAACTCCAGTTCGCCCATGAGAAGTCCTTTCGCCAGACAGCATCCACCGGGAAGCCAATACGTGATGCCTTCGCAAGATTCGAAGGATGGCTAAGATACTTTTAGTTTGACTCTTTTCAGCGGAAAGACAAATTCAGGTAAAGCAAAAAGCCCGGCCAGCGATTGCTGACCGGGCTTTTTGTCCGTATTCGCGTCACGGTTCAGTGCCTCTCCCTCACTTCCTCCTCTTTCAGGGTTCTGCCCGCTTCCGATTCGAGTTGATCGCTGATTTCCGTCAGCACTTTGCACACATGCCTCAGGGCCGTCGCTGCGCCCGGATCTTCCACCATCTTTATCGCCGCTTTGATTCGGTCGATTTCTTCCGGTATGTTCATACAAGCTCCATTGTTTTCCAGGTTGTGGTCTAAGCCGGGGGGCCTCCTTTATGAATCCATATCAACAAAAAAAGGGATGTCAAACAGGGATTGGAGATCCGCCGCAAAATTTTCCACACGGTGTCTGAGGAGAGATGGGTCGGGAGAGTAGACTTTTACGGGCCGAACTGTGGGGAAAATCCATGTTTTTGACATTATTGGAAGCCATGGTAGGTTTATTCCGATGCTCATCAGGCCGCAATCGAAGGAGATAATCGATGAATCTCTACCAGTTGTTGGAAGTGGAAAATACCCGGATACGCAAAACACTCGGCAAGCTGCTGAACACCACGGCGGACCAGGACTGGGAGCGGTCGGATTTCATCGAGGAGATCCGGGGCCGCCTGTTGGCGCAGAAAGAAGTGGAGGAATCGTTCATTTATCCGCTCATTCTCAACATGGAAAGCACCCGGGAGCAGGCGCGAATTCTTTATGGGGAGCAGAAGGTAATCCTCGCCATGGTAGAAGAGATGGCCCGGGCTTCTAAAGAAAAGCCGGAATTTCAAGACTGGATCGAAAGACTGTACACCGAAATCCTCTCCTACCTGGAACACCAGGAGACCGCTCTCTTCGAGATGGCGCGCCAGGCGATTTCGCCCGAACAGGCAGAGGACCTGGGTCTGCTGGCGGAAGAGAAACTGGGCAAGGTGCGTTCGAAATACCTGCACTGAGGCACCCCGAATATGCGAGGAGACGTTCGTATCGGCACCTCGGGTTGGGTTTATCCCCATTGGAAAGGAGATTACTATCCTGAAGACCTTCCGCAGCGCGATTGGTTCGGACACTATGTCCGGGATTTCGACACGGTAGAGATCAACAACACCTTCTATCGCCTCCCCAAACCGGAAACCTTCGATCACTGGCGGGAGGTGGCTCCGCCGAACTTCCTCTACACCTTCAAAGCCAGCCGGTATATCACCCATATCAAGCGGCTCAAGGACCCGGAGGCCTCACTGGAGAAATTTCTCGAGCGGGCTGCATTGGCCGGCCAGACCCTTGGTCCGGTTCTCTTTCAGCTTCCCCCCCGGTTTGAAGCGGATGCGGAGCGCCTGGAAAATTTCCTGCGGGCCCTGCCGCGAGAGCTCACCAAGGTCTTCGAATTCCGCGATGAGAGCTGGCATCAGGAATCCATCCGCGGGTTGCTGTCACGATACGGCGCCGCCTTCTGCATTCACGACCACGGAGCTGTCGGCAAATGTCCCGACTGGGTGACCGCCGGCATCGTCTACCTGCGCTTTCACGGCTCTTCCGAAGCCTCGTACTCGGGCAGTTATTCGGAAGAAGCACTGAGACGGGAGGCGAAGCGGATTACCGCCTGGCGTGAGGAGGGGCGGAGCGTCTTCGTCTATTTCAACAACGACATCGGCGGCCACGCCGTTCGCAACGCCCTGAGCCTGAAGGAGATGGTGGGTCGGCGTTGACGATTGTCCCGTGAACTGTCATAGTTCTGTGATTGATTGAAATTCTTACGATGACGGGACCACATGAAGACCATCGCCTCGGAACTCGCCTACTTCCTTCGCGGGCGCGCCAAGCATAACCTCAAGTACCTGGTTTATTACTGCGCTTTCCTGATCGCCATGATTCTCATCTATGCCGTCCTGTTCCGCTTTCTCATGTGGCATCTGGAAGGGCGCGAGTTTTCGTTGATCGCCGGCATCTACTGGGCCATCACGGTCATGACCACCCTGGGCTTCGGCGACATCACCTTCCACACCGACCCTGGGTACATCTTCGCCGCGGTGGTGACGCTCACGGGGGTGATCTTCCTTCTCATCATCCTCCCCTTCGGACTGATCAGCCTGTTTCTGGCACCCTGGATCGAACATCGACTGCGTTATCGACCAACCCTTGAACTTCCGCCTGAAACTTCCGGGCACGTCCTGATCTTCGGCATCGACGCCGTCGCCCGCACCCTGATCCGAAAACTGCAGAACCGACAGATCCCCTTCGTGGTCGTCACCCCGGATTCCGACAATGCTCTGCGCCTGGAGGAGGAAGACGGAATCCGGGTTGTGTGCGGTTCACCGACCGATCCCCAGGTCCTGGAATCGGTCCGGATCGCCGCGGCTCGTTATGTGGTCGCCAATCTCACCGACCCCGAGAATGTCAACATCTGCCTCACGGTGCGCTCCCTGTGCGACACACCGATCGCAGCAACGGTCTCCGAAGCTTCCCATGGGGAACTTCTGCGGCTGGCCGGCGCCAACCATGCCATTCCCCTGCACAAGATACTCGGCAGCTACCTGGCGACGCGTGCGACCACCAGGGGCGCCATGGCCCATGTGCTCGACAGCTTCGGACGATTGCAGATCGCCGAGATCCCGGTGCATGGTACTCCTTTTTCCGGCCTGACCCTTTCCGAGGCTCAGGTACGCCAGCGCACCGGTCTCGCTATTATCGGTCTGTGGGAACGAGGCTGCTTCACCATCCCCACCGCCGAATCCAGGCTCGACGACGAGGCACTGATGGTGCTGGCGGGGACTCGTGAACAGCTCGACGAGCTAGAGAAACTGACGGGTGAACAGGCGGATGAAGATCTGGTCTTCATTCTCGGCCATGGCCGCATCGGCTGCGCAGCCGCGACGTTCCTCGACCGCAAACCGGTTCCCTTCTTTCTTGTCGACCGCGAGGAGAACTCGGCCTGTGACGAGCATGTGACGATCTACGGGGACGCTACCGGTCGCCACGTCCTCAAGAAAGCGGGCATCGACAGCGCCAAGGGACTGATCGTCACCACCAACGACGACAGTACCAACATTTTTCTCACCCTGGTCAGCCGACACACTCAGCCCCACATCCGCATCGTCGCCCGGGCCAATACCGACGAGAACGTTACCCAGCTCTACGCCGCCGGCGCTGATTTTGTCGTCTCCCAGGCTTCGGTGGGAGCCAGCATTCTTCTGAACATCATCGAGTCGAAGACCTCGGCCTTTCTCACCGAGGGGATCAACGTATTCCGACGGTCCCTGCCACCCGGCCTGGTCGGCCAGACCATCGGTGATTCTCGGATCCGCCCGAAAACGGGATGTTCCATCGTCGCGCTCGAATCGTCAGGGAAGGAAGATCCGATGGTCGTACCGTCGCCTGAGACGGTTCTCGAGGAGGGGATGAGCCTGATTCTTATCGGAAGTCCCGAACAGGAAGAGGAATTCAGCAGGATTTATTCCAAAAACGGTTAGATCCCGACACCACCCATTAAAAGCAAGAGGCGCACCATTGCAGGTACGCCTCTGTGACTGCTGCCGGACCGTTCAGGGAGGTCATCCGGCAAGGATATAGTTCTCAAGTTGACCGATCATGAACTCCTTTTCGGCAATGATCGCCTTGACCGCATCGCCGATGGAGACCAGGCCTTCAAGGTCTTTGCCGCTCATGACGGGCAAGTGCCGGCAGTGCTTCTGGGTCATGAGAGCCAGGCACTCCTCGACACTCTGCTCGGGTCGGACAAAAACGACCTTTCTGCTCATGATCTCGGAAACCTTTGCCTCTTTGGAGGAGACCCCTTTCAGGACTACCTTGCGGGCGTAATCCCGCTCGGACATGATGCCGACGACCTGTTGCCCCTCGATCACCATCACCGCCCCGACGTCCTTGTCCGCCATCAACTCCAGGGCAGAGAACACCGTCTGATCCGGGCTGACGGACCAGACATCCCGCCCTTTCGCTTCAATCAGCTGTCGCACTGTCTTCATAAACACCTCCATTGCCTGCTGGTCAGATATAATACATTCCCCAAATCATTTATAAATCATAATGGGCCTAAGGCGATTGTCAACCAGCCTGACTTGGAAGTGGACAATGATTCCAATGATGGTCGGAAACTTCTGACACGGCTTATTCGAAGAGCTTCAGAAACTGACCGTACCCCTCCTTCTCCAGCTTCGCCCTGGGAACGAACCGAAGTGCCGCCGAGTTCATGCAGTACCGCAGGCCGGTGGGCGGGGGGCCGTCCTCGAAGACGTGTCCCAGGTGGGAGTCGGCGTGGCGGCTCCGCACCTCGGTGCGCACCGAAAACCAGCTCCTGTCCTCCTTCTCCACGATGTTCTCCGGGACCAGAGGCCGGGTGAAGCTCGGCCACCCCGTTCCGGACTTATACTTGTCCGTCGAGCTGAAAAGCGGCTCTCCGGAGATGATGTCGACGTAGATCCCCTCTTCCTTGTTGTCCCAGTAGTCATTCTGAAAGGCCGGCTCGGTACCGTCCTCGCGCGTGACCTTGTACTGCAGCGGCGTAAGGCGACGGCGCAGCTCCGCATCGTCAGGAATGACATACTCCTTTTCCTTCTCCATACCCTTATTTCCCTTCTCCATCCCGGAATCGGCCGCGCTCATCCCGCCCGCTTCCGCCATGGACTTCATCTTCCCATCGGCCTCCGGAATCGCTTCGGGCGACTGTTTTCCCCAGACTTTTTCCAGGAACTGATCGCGTCCTGAATTGAAGCGGTAAAACTTATAGCGGATGGGATTCTTCTTATAGTAATCCTGGTGGTACTCCTCCGCCACGTAGAATTCACCGAGGGGCAGGATGTCCGTGGCGATAGGCTTCTCGAAGCGGCCCGAGGCGGCCAGTTTCTCTTTCGAGCTCTCCGCCAGCCTGCGCTGCTCTTCGTCGGCGTAGAAAATGGCGCCGCGGTACTGGTCGCCCCGGTCGACGAACTGGCCGCCGGCATCGGTGGGATCCACGTGACGCCAGAACCAGGTCAACAGCTGGCCGTAAGTGACCCGCTCCGGATCGTACGTCACCTTGACCGCTTCGATATGGCCGGTTCCGCCGGCCGAGGTCTGCTCATAGGTCGGATTCTCCGTATGCCCGCCGGTGTAGCCCGAAACGGCTTCAATCACCCCGGGCACCTTTTCGAAATCGGACTCGGTACACCAGAAACATCCGCCGGCAAAGACCGCCGTCCGTGTAGCCCCGGACATCTCTCCCGCTTTCTGATTCCTTTCTTCATCCATTCCCCGGCTCTGTTGACAGCCGGCAAGTATCAGCGCCAGAACAACGAATCCCGTGAACAGGGTTTTCATGATTACCTCCAATCGGCGTCGTGTCCGGCTCAAGCCCGACCCGCACCTTGTCCCATTGCTTTATTTATGATCTCATCATAAGGCAAAAGGATAAAGGGTGCTTAAAGCCGATATGAAGATTCGGTAAAGATTTCCCCTATTCCACCGTCACACTCTTCGCCAGATTCCTCGGCTGATCCACGTCCTTGCCCAGCAGAGCAGCGACATGATAGGCAAGAAGCTGCATCGGGACGGCGGTGATGACGGGCATCAGATCGTCGGGAACCGCCGGAAGATTCAGGATCAGATCGGCTTTTCCCGTAAGCTCCTCGCCGGCGTGGTCGGTGACGGCAATCACCCTGCCGCCCCGGGCACGTACCTCCTCCATGTTGGAAGCCACCTTTTCGAATGTCTCGTTGCGCGGGGCCAGGATCACCACCGGCATCTGCTCATCGATCAGGGCGATGGGGCCGTGCTTCATCTCTCCGGCCGGATAGCCTTCGGCATGGATGTAGGAAATCTCCTTGAGCTTGAGTGCGCCCTCCAAGGCGATCGGATACTGGTTGCCGCGGCCCAGGAAGAGGAAATCCTTCGCCCCCATGTAGGCGCGGGCCGCCTCCTCGATCGCCCCATCCTGCATCAGCGTTTTTTCCACCTTCTCAGGCAGAGCCTGCAAATCATGAATCATTCCCCGGCACTGCCCAGAGCTGATCGTCCCCCTCGCCAGACCCAGCCGAATGGCAAACATGTAAAGGGCCACGATTTGGGTGGTGAAGGCCTTGGTTGAGGCAACGCCGATCTCCGGCCCGGCATGGGTATAGATAACCCCGTCGCTCTCCCGTGCGATGGAGGACTCGACGACATTGCAGACGGCGACTGTCTTCCCTTTCTTCCCTTTGGCCTCGCGCAACGCCGCCAGGGTGTCGGCAGTCTCGCCGCTCTGGCTGATGAGAAGGGTAAGTGTGTTCCCGGTGACGATCGGATCGCGGTAGCGAAACTCGCTGGCGATGTCGACATCCACCGGCACCCGGGCCAGCTTTTCGATAAAGAACTTGCCGATCAGGGCGGCATGCCATGAGGTGCCGCAGGCGACGATGAACAGCTTCTCGATCCGGCGCAGCTCCACGTCGGTCAGATGGAGCTCCTCCAGTTGGACCTCCCCTTTCTCTTGGATCCGTCCGGCAAGGGTATCTGCGATGGCCCGGGGCTGCTCATGGATTTCCTTGAGCATGAAATGCCGGTACCCCCCCTTCTCGGCCAGCAGGGGATTCCAGGTGATCGTCTTCGACTCCTTCCGCACCTTTCGTCCATCCAGCATGGACACCTTCATATCCCTATTGCCGAAGAGGACGAATTCGCCGTCATCGAGGAAGATCATCTCGCGAGTGCGGGAGAGCATGGCGGGGATGTCGGAGGCAACGTAAAACTCCCCTCCCCTATGGCCCACCACCAGGGGGGAGCCTGATTTGGCGGCGATCAGGTGCCCCGGTTCTTTTTCACAGAGAACGACCACGGCATAGGCGCCGCGCAGCTCGGAAAGAGCCAGACGGACGGCGGCTTCGAAGCTGCCGGTCTCCTTGAAGTGATGCTCGATCAGGTGGGCGATGACTTCGGTATCGGTCTCAGAGCGGAAGTGATGCCCTTTTCCCGTCAGCATCCCCTTCAGAAACCGGTAGTTCTCTATGATGCCGTTGTGCACCACCACAATGCCACCGGCGCAGTGAGGATGAGCGTTGATCTCCGATGGGCGGCCGTGGGTGGCCCAACGTGTGTGGCCGATGCCGCAGCTCCCACCTAACGGCCGCTCCTGCAGCATCATCTCCAGATTGACCAGCTTTCCGGCAGCCCGACGGATCTCCACCTTGCCGTGGTTCAGTGTGGCAATGCCCGCCGAATCGTAGCCGCGGTATTCCAGCCGCCGCAGGCCGTCGAGAATGATGGGAGTTGCCTCATTCGACCCGATAAAACCGACGATACCGCACATGTCAGCCTCCCGCCCGGTTGAATTTTTTTCTCCTCATTCCTCACGGATTCATATTTCAAGAGTCGTACCAAAGAGATTTCAATGCGATTACAACGTGTTGGAGGCCATCGGATGAAGAGATCAGCGATCCCATGGCGCCATCTGAAACAGGAAGGCGGGGGATTGTTTCATATGGGAACAACGTGTTGGCAAGGCATGGATTGACCCTTAAATACGGGTGTCCCTTATGGCATCGACCTGTAGACTCTTCGCAATCCCTCCGGATCGTATCACTCATACCACACCCGCGTTGTAAACTTGCCTCAGAGGAAGAGGGGAATATAGGAAATTTTCCACTCCCACGCCCCCACAAAAAAAATTTTAAGTTATTTTTTCTCTACAAAACAAGACCTTGTGCCGTTTTGCGTCGTTGGAATACGTGAAAACACGCGACCTTGGAAGTCCAGTCTTGTCGCCCCCTTCCCGATCTGAGACCTATTTCACAAGATCAGAAACCCGATCCAGGAGGGCATGAAACCGCCTTTACGAACGACGATGCCGTCAAAGTAACCGGGGGTCGATCTTCTTCCATGGGCTCTATCGGCACGCCAAGTGCACTCGTTTGAAACATACAAGTCAATCTATGGGAAAATAGTCAGAAATTTTCTCCGACAAGGGCAAACCCGGAGCAATCCGGCGACGCAAAGTCACGGGTCCGCCTTCACCAAGGTTTCAGCGGATAGCCGGACCGCCGAAGAGATGCCGCAAGCAATCCCAAGGCACTCATCTTCGATTTATACAGATGTGTGCTTTTTTTGTTCGCGTTTTGGGGATAAAACAGAATCCATCAGGGATAAAAAATGACCAGGAAATTACTTGTTTTGCTCTCAATTATCGCCATTTTCTCGACCGGCCAGGCACTGGCCAGGGATATCACCCTGGCGTGGGATGAAAATCCGGAGACTGATATTGAAGGTTATAGAGTCTACTACAAGGCTGGATCTTCTTCCCTTCCACTGGACGGTATCGCCGCCGCCGAAGGTGCCTCGCCCATAGACGTTCAGGACAACGTGACCACCACCCTGACCGGTCTACCCGACGGTCAGATCTACTATTTCGCCGTCACAGCTTACAATACGGCTGGACAGGAGAGTCCGCTTTCGGAAATGGTCGTCAGCGACTGGGTTCCCGGACTGTACTATCCGGTGCCCAATGAAGTCGTGACGCCGGCCGAGGTGACCTTCAGCTGGGAAAGCGCTCCCATCGGCGAGGACATGACTTACACCCTGTATTACAGTACCGATCCTGCCCTGGAACCCGGCGGCAATATGGCTTCCACCCCCTTCCAGACTCCGGCGACGCTGGCCGGCGGGGCCTTCATGGGCCTCATCGGCTTCGCCCGGGCACCGCGTCGACGGGGGAAAGCAATCCTGGTGATTGCCCTGCTGCTTGCCCCCGTGCTCATTTTCGGTTGCGGTGGTGGTGGCGGTGGTGACGGTGACGGCAGTGATCCGGCCCTCGTTGGAGGCATCAGCGACGACGGAGCCGGTCCCACCATCGACGGCGGCCGTTCCACCCTGGAGACAGTGGCCGGCCTGAGGGATACCTATTACACCGCCTTCGATCTGGAGCCAGCCACTAAATACTATTGGAAGGTCGTTGGCATGGACGCTCAGGGCAAAACCTATGAGAGCGTGAGCGGGAGTTTCATGACGGAAAATTGATTTTCGGTGCAGATTTGAGGAAATGAAAAGCCCCAACCGGGGAAGGCTGGGGCTTGGTGTTGATCGTAATTTGGTGTCTGTAAATTTGGTGTCTGTAAATTTATACTTCCTTTCTCCGGCGAACTGCAAAGGCCAGGCCCACCAGACCACCACCGAGGAGGAAGAAGGTGGAGGGTTCGGGGACGGGGGCGCATTCGACGACATATCCCACCACTTGGCCGTGGGAACCACCATTTTGGCCATAATCAGCCCACATGGACCCAGAGTGAGTACCACCGTTATAATAAACAAGGCCTTGAGCCACGCCGCCTTCACCGAAGTTGGGTTCGCCTCCATACCAATTTGTGTATGGCCCAAATGCCGATCCGTCTACCCATTCAAAACCTGCTATACTCGACTCGGCAGAAGCACCCAGCCAAGGACCGACCCCAAAAGAATTGTATAAGTCCGTCGACAGTCCGGCAAGCGCGGTTGCGACAAACTCATTCTCTGCTTCTGAATCCACGACAGCCAGCATGCAACCCAGATCCATGGCCGCTGAATAAGCATCGCCCCAACTAATGCCATTTGCCTCGTAATAGAATTCATAGGTGATTCCTGTCGAAAAATCTGTTGCTGTGTGAATCAAGATTGCGGATGCAACACCGCTTGAACCGACAAGGAATAGTGATGCCAAAAATAGCCTCAAGATAGATTTTCTCATTTTTTTCCTCCTTTTTCAGTATGGGGCCTCATTATTTCTTGATGGTCACTTATAAGTTGAGCAAGGTTCGTTCCAAAAAGTAAACCGCAATAATTTCAATAACTTTATCGAATGAAAATATGCTCAACTATAAAGATGTAAAGAATTCCGACATAATCTCCCCCCCGGCTCCCGGCAGTCCCTCCGGCGCGCCCTGTCAGTCCGACAAAGAAAAATCCGGAGAAGCTGATCTCCGGACAGGTATTCAGGATCGATCTCCCGGGGAAATTTCCGTCGGGATATTTTACACTTCTGGCGGCGATCCGGCTGAGAAGACCGGAGGTGCCGGCTCGTGCCTTACCCGTTCCTCCGGCGTCTCCAGGTCACTACCCCAAGGCCGGCCAGGCCGCTTCCGAGAAGGAGCAGGGTGCCGGGTTCGGGGACGGGGACGGATGCCACATAGAAGCGAGTCCAGTCAAAACGCCAGTCTCTTTCGGGACCGGTACTAAAGCGAACATCTATAAAACTGATTGCGGAGAACGTCTGTAGTAAAGAGGAATTCACGCCAGGGACAACGTCAGGCTCGGTCGGGCCGCCCGCGCTGTCGATACGAATATCAAAATCCACCGTTGAAAAACCAGTGGTGTTGAAAAAATTAAGCGTAACGGAGTCCGTATCATTTGAATCAAAAAGGACGTACGGGAATTGGGGCGCTATTCCATTGTTGTAGTTATCTGCGTTTGTACTAGGGAAGTTAAAATTAACTGATCCCACTGGGTCTCCGGTGATCGGCGTAGCCCATGCGGTACCTACCCAGAACAGCATGCAGGTAACAAATCCCACGACCAGGAACTTTTTCATAGTTTGCCTCCTTTATCCTTGATGAACGTTTTGAGTCAACCGTCTATCACCCCCCCTGCCACTCTTCACTCGCCTGCGCTCAGCTCCATGTGACATCCTGATATGCAGGGGCCTGCTCGCATAAAATTCATTAAACCTCTCATTTCATCCTCCCTTTTTGACCTGAGGTATCCTGTCTCGCGAGCGTTAATCTTCTGTTTTGCACAATCAAAGCCAACGCTACAATAATAGGAATTTAATGACCTTTTTCCGCAGCACTCCTCTTGTCGCAGCCTTTGTAAGTTTTTCCGACAATCAAAAAACTCGTTCTCCATTCCCGAGGGAGCGGCGGAACAGATCCCACGGTCATCCTGCATCGCAATGAGAACGAAAGCGGCCGGGTCGAGGGGGTCAATGTTTCCCGATCGGAGAAAAAAAGGGCGCCGGGAACATCTTAAGAATTTCAAGAGTTTTTCCGGCGCCCTCTGGAGGGTGGTATGGAGAGAGCCCTACTCCGTCGGCTGATACAGCTTGTGCTTTTTCAACAGGTCGTACAGGGTCGGGCGGCTGACGCCGAGGTCTCCGGCGGCCTTGACGATGTTCCCCTCCTGTCGTTCCAGGGCCGCCGCCAGAAGTTCCCGCTCCAGTTGCTCCCGAGCCTCCCGCAGAGTCAAACCGGCGGCATTTGTTGCCTTGGTCGAAAGCCTTCCTGCGACCGCCGCCAATCCCAAATCTTCCGCCTCGAGGATCGGCCCCTCGGCCATGATGACCGCCCGCTTGACCCTGTTTTCCAGCTCCCGCACATTCCCCGGCCAGTCGAAGCTCCGCAGGGCATCCAGGGCCGCGGCACTGAAGCCTCGCACCCGTTTTCGAAACGCCTCCCCATAGCGATGCTTGAAGAGGGTGGCCAGCAGCATGATGTCGTCGCCCCGACGGCGCAGAGGGGGGAGGCTGACGGTGATCACTCCGATCCGGTAATAAAGATCCTCCCTGAAGGCGCCGCTTTCGAGGATCTTGCCAATATCAGCGTTGGTGGCGGCGACGATCCGGGTATCGACACGGATGTTCTCCCTGCCGCCGACCCGTTGAATGACATGATCCTGGAGAAAACGAAGGAGCTTGACCTGCAGCATGGTCGGCAGCTCACCGATCTCGTCGAGAAAAAGGGTCCCTTTGTCGGCGTACTCGACCTTCCCCTGCACCCGTGCCTGGGCGCCCGTGAACGCCCCCTTCTCATGGCCGAAAAGTTCCGTTTCCAGAAGGTTTTCCGGAATGGCGCCGCAGTTGATCGGGATGAAGGGACCGTCCCGCCGCAGACTTTCGCGGTGGAGAGCCCTGGCTACCATCTCCTTGCCGGTTCCGCTCTCTCCCAGGATCAGAACCGGCACGTCGCTGGTCGCCACCTTGCGGATGGTGGCGAAGACCTCCAGCATTTCCGGGCTCTGCCCGAAAATCCCCTGAAAGCCAGGGCTCTCGCCTCTCAGATCCTTCTGCAGCTGCCGATTAGCCTCCTCCAGGTCCGCCAGGTGGAAGGCACGCTGGAGCATCACCTTCAGCTCGGCAAGCTCGACAGGTTTGGCATAGAAGTCATAGGCCCCCATCTGCAACGCCTTGAGTGCATGCTCCCGTTCCCCCCTGCCGGTGAGTACGATGACCTTGGTCTGCGGTGCCAGGCCCAGAAAATTCTCCAGGCAACGAAACCCCTCCGTCACCCCCTCCTCATCCGGGGGCAGGCCCAGGTCCAGGGTTAACACCTGCGGTCGATGCTTTTTGAACAGGCTCAGCGCCTCGGTTACATCCCCGGCGAGCAGGATGGAATAATCCCGACCGAGGCCCCACTTGAGCTGTTTGCGGATTTCGGCATTGTCATCGATGATCAGGAGGTTTTTCATAGAAAATCCGGTGATTGGTGATTCGTGATTAGTTGATTGGTCAAGGGCAGCCAAACGGTAAACTCCGTCCCCTCTCCCTGCGTGCTTTTCACCTCGATCCGGCCGGCGTGGGCCTCGACAATCTGCCTGCACTGGTAGAGTCCGATGCCGAAGCCCTTCTGCTTGGTTGTCGCAAATGGTTTGAACAACCGCTCGCGAATAAATTCCGCGGACATCCCGCATCCCTGGTCGAGGCAACGGATAAACGCCATTCCGTCGCAGCCGACCTCCAGCCGCACCGGGCCGTTGCCGGCGGTCGCATCGAGGGCGTTGAGCAACAGGTTCTGCACAACCTTGGCGATTTCGGATCGGTCGATCGTGCAGCGTGTCGGGGCTCCCTCCCATGTGATGCATTTTTTCGGTATCTCAAGGGCGGTCTCCGCCACCAGGGCTGAAAGGTCGCAACTTGCAAGCTCCAAGCAGGTTTTTTTTTCGAAATTCCGCAAACGCTCGATCAGGCCCTTCATGCGCCGGACACTGTTGTCGAGAGTCTCCAGCATGTCCGCCTGAAAATCGGGATCCTCCATGTAGTTGCGGGCGTTTTCCACCACGAGGGCCAGATTCGACACCGAGTTCTTCAGATCGTGCATGACAAATGCCGACACTTTGCCGACGGCTGCCAGCTCCCGGCCGGCGGCAAGCTGCTCGGCGAGCTTCTGGTTCATCAGGGTGGCGGCGGCCTGGCGGGCGAGGACCTTCATCAGGTCATAATCCTCGTAAAAGAATACTTCCGCAGGATTGATGGGTTCTCCCAGCAGCACCATCCCCTCCAGGCGTTCGTCAAAGAACAACGGCACCACGAAATGGATCCCCTGCTTTTCCATCAGCGTCCGGTTTTCCTCGACGATCTCCGTGGGCCCCTCTCGGTGACTGAACACCCAGCGCCGCTCTCCCAGAAATGCAGCCAAGGTTCCGCGGCCCGGGATGGTCTGAACAGGCAAGGCAAGTTCATGGACGGCAAAAGGCCTGAAATCCCCTCCCTCGCCGTTGCGCAGATAAAGGGCGCTGCCCCGTACCGAAAAGGTTTCGGAGAAAAACGCCAGCACCACGACGGCCACCTCGTTCAGATCCGAGCAGTTGGACAGACGGCTTGTGAACTCCAGCCAGTGCGCCCGGTAGTCGTACTTTTCCTTGAAAAAATGCTTGTGAACGAAGACCCGGGTCCTGCGCCGCAGAGTGTCGGAGAGAACCAGCGCCAGGAGCGCCACGGCTCCGACCAGACCCAGCAGAACCACAAAATACCTTTGCGAGTGCGGCCCGAGATAGCGCATCCCCTCCCCGGCCAGACCCAGCGCGAAGAGATAGAGGCCCACCGCCAGGAGGACCGTTGAGCGATAGGCCGCTTGACGAGATACGGCGAGTCGCGTGGGGACACCGCGCCGCAGACGGGAAAATGCCATCAGAGCCACTCCCAGCACCAGCGCAATGGAGCGGGCCGGCAACAGGGCCAGGTCGAGGGAGCTGTAAAGGAGTCCCTGGCTGAAATAGACGATGGAAACCCCAAGAAGGACGCCGGCGCCTACAAACTCAAACTTCGCCTGCCAGCGCTCCTGCCTTCCCAGCACTCTCAATGTCCGTTCCAGTTGCATCAGAGCGTAGATCAAAAAAATGAGAAGGCCGAAATAAAAGAAGTATCCGGCACGGCCAAGGAAGATAAGCCGCTCCTCGGCGAAATCGGGAGAGTAGTAGAAACGATCGAGGGGGACCAGCAGAATAACCAATGGAAAGACGAGCGAAAGGAACAAAAAAAGTTTAGAAGAAAGAAGGATATCCCGGAACCTGATCTCCCGACAGAAGATGAAGGAGAAAAGGCCCCACGCCACCGGGAGAAAGGACTCGGCCCAAAGTGCCCCCCGCCTCCAGGTCCAGAGCTCCTCCGGCCGGAGCACGGACAGAAGGTCGAAAAGCTCCAGAGCCGCAAAAAGCAACAATCCTGCAGCCAGCGCATAGACTCCGCCGCTCTGCTTCTCGGCCTTTAGTAGAAGGAAAAGGCTGTAGAGAGCTGCTAAGAACACGGCGATGAGGGGAAGGACTGTCTGCGGTAGCATCTTATTTTACCTTGAAACGAGGGGAACAGCGGGAGAGGCTTATCTCTCCCATCCATGCGCCGGACATCCCGCCGAGCGTGTTGAGCGTCAGGTCCACCAATGACGGGACCCTGTCGGTAACGACGAGCAGCTGACCGGTCTCGATCGTCAGGCTCAATACCAAGCAAAGGATCGTCGCAAACACCCATGAGCGCCCTGAATTCAAAAAAATGATCATAAGGCCGTAAGGGATAAACCCGAAAAAATTTATCATGTAATCAAGGATGTCGCCGGTGCCGGATCCACCCAGCAAAGTTTGAAGTAAGGGGCGCGGCTTTCGCGGGACTTCGTATCTGTCCGGAACGTTCAGCATGCCCGGTAAAGTATATTCAATGGACTCTTTTCCCGAGCGAACGGTAGCCCGCCGGATACTTCCCAGCCAGGGCCTGTCGAATGTCAGTTCATTTCCCAAGGCGAGATTATAAGTCAGGTCCCACTGGGAAAAGGGTTTCTCCGGCAGGGGTACATAAAGCGGCGTTGATTCATCTACATGAATGCGCAGAGCGCTCGTCGTAATCGAAACCTTAATGCGATGCCAGGACGAGGAAGAGAATACGCCTTTCACCACGTATGGAGGGATTCCGTTCAGTCCGGTCTCCGGATTCCGCATCCTGACAATGAGATCCTCGTCTTCCTGAGCGATGGTCAGGTTTCTAAAGTATGGGTCCTTAGAAAGAGTAAAAATGCGTGCAGGGCCGAATTGCCGCAGGTGCGCCGCTTTAATTTCCAAATCGATTTCCAGAGGAGTGCCATCTATGGTTTTTTGTACCCACTCAGGGGAGGTGTCCGCGCAGGCGATACCGGGTCCGCTGAAATTGTAGCCCGCTGCGGTAAGTACAGCTTTTTCATTGTTAAAAGTGTGTGCTCTATAAACCCAGTTGAAAGGGTAAAAGCCGACGGCCAGATACATCAGGGTTATCAGTATGCCAACAGCCCATTTAATCGACATGATCAACTAACTCACCTCAACCGCGCCGCCATCCGAAACTGCTGAAAGCGTACCTTTTCGACCAAGAAAAGAGACCTCCTACATTGGCAAAACAGAACGGATCTCAGGATAGAACTCCTCAATGAACCGCCGCCCGGCTTCGAATGCCGCCTCATCGTCCTCCTCGAAGGGAATGGAGATGCGAACGAAGGCCGAATCGCGGCGACCGTGGAGAATGGAATTGGTGACCTCCGCCAGCTTAAGGCTGTACTCGTCATTGAGTGTCTTACCCTTGACCTGAAACCAGTAGAGAAACATCTCCTTGGCATCCCCGTTCTGGTAGACCGAACAGACCAGACGGACAGCCTTCTCGCCAACCGGCAGTGCCATTTTCTTCTCACTCAGTTCGAACCAGCCTCCGCCGGGGAGACAATGCTTGGGGGAATGGATCGATCCGGTTTCCTTTCCACCGTTGTGGTAGCCGAGATAGAAGGCAACCTGCCGGCCTTCCGCGTCGTGATAGACACGGTAGAGGTAGTCGCTCGGGTTGAGGACTGCCAGCACCTGTTCGCTGAAGCGGGTTTCGCCGGTCATTACCCATGCTCCCTGCTGCATGGGGATCTCGTTCAAGGGACGGCTGGTGGGAACGGCTGATTCCTCATGGTTATGGAGGTACAGGGCAGCGACGATCAGCAGGGCATAGACGACAAAGAAGCGATAGCGCTGGGTCATCTTCCGATCCTCCTCAAGATCATACCGGTCAGCAGCAGAAGTCCCATCGCCAGGGCGAAAACCGCAAGTCCGGCGAATTCGTGGAAGAAACCCTCTGCCGCTGCGGCACCGTAATATTGCGCGAGAAAACCGGTAGCGATCACTCGGAACATGTTGCTTATCATGGCGATCGGAACCGCCATCAAGATCAGAAGGATCCTCTGCAGCCTCGAATTATGAAAGATAAATGCGTAGGAGACGCCGATGGCAAGAAGCGACATCAGCGAACGCAGACCGCTGCAGGCATCGGCGACCTCCAGCGTGACATTCGGGAACATGATGATGTTCCCCTCTCGCCATACGATCACTCCGGCAGCCTTGAGGGTGGCCACCGAAACCTTGGCCACCAGGAGTTTCAGCGGGAAGGCGATGGCGTCATAGACGATATAGGGGAGAGGGACCATGAAAACGAGAAAGACGACAGGAAGGGCGAGGATCCTTAAAACCTCCCTACCGAACCAGTAGAGAATGATGCCGGCGAGAAGAAGGACCAGAGATATCCGCTGAGTGAAGTATTCGGTTCCAGCGGCGCCGACGATCAGCATCACCAGGGCGGTGAAGATGACGACCAGCCCGGCATTGCTGGAGCGCACCTCGGATGCTTGCAGGTCACCTCGGCGCTGCCAGGCGAACCACCCCGAAATAAAAGGGACGAGGAGACCGTGGGAGTAGTTGGGGTCGTTCAGCCAATCATCGAACAGATCGGGCATGATTGTGGCGTAGAGGACCGCAACAAAGGGGAGCAGCAACAAAAAATATATCCGGTTTTTCCGGAAATACGCCGCAGCAGTATCCATCATCTTTTCTCCAGAAGTACCTGCACAATCCTCTCCGCCGCCCGCCCGTCCCACCTCTCCGGCACCCTTCCTTCAGGCACATTACCTTCCAATATCCTTCTGGCGCACTCCAGGACTTTCTCCGGGTTGTTTCCCACCAGGAAGTTGGTCCCGACCTCGCAGGTGATGGGGCGTTCGGTGTTGTTTCGCATGGTGATGCAGGGGACCCCCAGGACTGTCGTTTCCTCCTGGAGTCCGCCGCTGTCGGTGAGAACCAGTCTGGCGTTCATATTCAGGTGCAGGAATTCCATATATCCGAGAGGTTCGGTCATCCAGATCCCTTCGACCGTATCGCCGCTGCTGAAGTAATGAGAGAGCCCGAACTGCTCGGCCATTTTCCGGGTGCGGGGGTGGATGGGAAAGACGATGGGGAGTTCCCTTGAGATTTCGTGCAGCGCCTTCAGAAGACCGCCGAAAACGCCGGGATCGTCGACATTGGAGGGGCGATGCATGGTCAGGGTGGCGAATCCTCCCGGCTTGATCCGCCACTCCTTGTCGACCAGTCCGACTTCCCTGGCCTTTTCCCTGTGCTTGAGCAGGGTATCGATCATGACATTGCCGACAAAGAAAATCTTCTCTTTAGGAATCCCTTCGGCCATGAGGTTTTCGTCAGCCCAATGATCGGTTGTGAACAGAAAATCGCAGAGAACATCGGTGCAGAGGCGATTTATTTCCTCAGGCATCGTCATGTCCCGCGAGCGCAGGCCGGCTTCGACATGGGCAACTTTGATACCGAGTTTCTTGGCGGTGATGGTGCAGGCCATGGTGGAGTTGACGTCGCCGACGACGATGACCAGGTCGGGCTTTTCCTTGAGGCAGATCTTTTCGAACGCGACCATGATCCTGGCGGTCTGTTCGGCATGGGAGCCGGAGCCGACTTCGAGATTGATGTCCGGATGGGGCATGCCCAGATCACCGAAGAAGGACACGCTCATTTTCTCGTCGTAGTGTTGACCGGTGTGGACGAGGATATGCTCGATTCTCTCCGGATGCTTGTTCATGGCCTCGATGATCGGGGCCATCTTCATGAAGTTGGGACGAGCTCCGACGATATTAATGACCTTCAAAGTCTTTCTCCTCGTATTTGCTCAAGGCCAAGGACGTCATTTGCACAATTGAAGATAAAAGATCTTTTATCAAGAGCCATACCAAGAAGGTTTTTTCCAAAAATTCAGCTACTTACTCGCTCCATCCCAAAAAGATTGGCGGACCCATGGCGCGATCGGAAACAGGAAGGCAGGGGGGTGTTTCAGATGGAAACAGTCCCATGGCAGACTCTGTTTCCGCAGAGCGGTTCACCGCCGCCCCATCCCCGGATCGTGTCACGCACGCCACACCGAGTTGCAAGAACACCTCAAACGGTCCCGGGAAAAGGTGAAAAAAGGGTGAAAATCTTCACCCGCCAGGCCCCATCGATAAATTTTTTCAATCAATTTTCGCTTGTATAACAACGGGTTGTGACGTTTTGCGCCATTCCGCTGCGTGAAAACGCGAAGACCTAAAAAGTCCAGTACTCCCGCCCCCTTCCAACTCGAAAAGACCGTCTCCGAAAGCAAATTTCCCTATGCAGGCAGGAGGGGGAAGCGCTTTGGCAGAACGACGGCTCAGGGTGGAGAATCGACCCTGACATTCTTAGATGATCGTTATTGGCACGCCAGGTGCAAACTACATAGGCCAACGATCCAAACACTGGAAAGATAGTAATTTTTTCTCAGACAAAGGCAAAACCGGAGTAATCCGGTGACGCAAAGCCACGGGTCCGCCTTCGCAAAGGCTATGGCGGATAGCCGGGTTGCCAAGAGAAACGCAATCACAAGCGGGCATCGGTCCGTTCTGGAGCGCTTTTCTTCGGCATGAAGGAAAGCGCTTTTTTCGTGAATGAACCAAATCCATCAGCGAGAAAGGGGATGAAAAAGGCAGATGATGAGCGTCTGGAGTGAAGAGGAGAAGATTTCAACAGGGCCGGTGAATTTAGATACGTTCAGACATGCGAATGTAACAGCATAACCATCTCCCATCCGCAATTTCCGGATGGAGCCCACAACCTACAATCCAAGTCCACGAAAAGGGTAAACCCCGCAAGGGGGGTACCAAAGCCACGAATCCCAAAGCCGTAACGGGATGGTCGGGTTGCCGAACGGACTGAAGAATCTGTTATCCGCCTCCGGTGGCGGATCGGTCTTCTATTCGAAGCAGCTCAAGACCATCCGCCATGGAGGTAATTTTTGTCAATGAAAAGCAAAGCTGCGAGTCTTCCAACCAATCGATTTACAGTAAGATTGCTCCAGGTTCTAGCCATCTGCCTGGTCAACTCGATTTGCCTGGCTTCGGCGTTCGCCGTCACTCTGGAGTGGGATCCGAACCAGGAATCGGATGTCATCGGATACCGGCTTTATTATGGATCAGGCTCGGGTTCCTACAACGGCGTCGATGCTCTTGAAGGATCCTCACCCATCGATGTCGGCAACAACATAACCGCCACCCTGTCAGGGCTCGACGACAGCTCGCCTCATTGCTTCACCGTCACGGCCTACAATACGTCTGGGCTGGAGAGCGGGGTTTCCAATGAGGTATGTATCCAGGCGGCGCAGGACCCCGCCTCAACGGCGCCCTCAGGAGCCATCGAGGCCGAGTGGTCCACCCTGAGCGGCACCATAAAGAAGATCTCCGATTCGTCCGCTTCGGGCGGCGCCTACATCCGGACCACATCCAGCGGATCAGAGACCGCCCAGTTCACCTTCAATGTCGAATCGGCAGGCGTCTACCAGATCATCGGCCGTGTCCATGCTCCCGGCGAGGCCTCGGACTCCTTCCATGTCTCCATCGACGGCGGCTCCGAGTTCGTCTGGGATCTCAACCCGAGCCTTTCGGCTTCCGAGTTCAATGCCTGGCGGGAAGACCCTATGGCCAACCGCGGAAACGGCGACTACACCGCTCCCCAGTTCGATCCCTTTACCGTCGAGCTGGCCGCCGGCACTTCCACCGTCGTTCTCCGCAGCCGGGAAGCGAACGTCGGCCTGGACTACCTCTACCTGAAAAAGGTCGGCGAGATCAGCGATCCCGCCCCGGTCGTCACCGATCTCGACCTGGACGGCTACCCCAAGGAACTTGATTGCGATGATAACGATCCTATGATCTACCCGGGAGCCCAGGAGACCCCCTACAACGGGATTGACGAGAACTGCAACGGCATGGCAGACGACGACGATCTCGACGGCGACGGATATGGATATGCCGTTGATTGCAACGACAACGATTCAGCCATCAATCCGGGGGCCACTGAGATCACCGGTAACGGCATCGATGAGAACTGTAACGGCATGGCGGACGATACTGCGGATACCGGGAACGTTTCCCCGGCGCCATCCGGAACCCTCGAGGCCGAGATGGCCACCCTGAGCGGAACCGTACAGAAGGTCTCCGATACCTCCGTTTCGGGCGGCGCCTACATCAAGACCACATCCAGCAATTCAGGGAGCGCCAAATTCGTCTTCAATGTAAAATCAGCGGGCGTCTACCAGATCATCGGCCGCGTCCATGCACCGGACGAGGCTTCGGACTCCTTCCATGTCTCCATCAATGGCGGCTCCGAATTCGTCTGGGACCTCAACCCGAACCTTTCGGCTTCTGAGTTCAATGTCTGGCGGGATGACCCCATTGCCAACCGCGGAAAAGGCGACTACACCACGCCCCAGTTCGATCCCTATACCATCGAACTGGCCGCCGGCACGACGACCGTCGTTCTCCGCAGCCGCGAAGCGAACGTCGGCCTGGACTACTTCTACCTGAAAAAGGTCGGCGAGATCAGCGACCCTGCCCCGGTCGTCACGGACTTCGATCTTGACGGCTCCCCCCAGGATCTTGACTGCAATGACAACGATCCGCAGATCTACCCGGGGGCCGAAGAAATCCCGTACAACGGGCTGGACGAGAACTGTAACGGGATGGCCGACGACGATGACTTGGACCGCGACGGATTCGGCCAGGCGACTGACTGCGATGACCTCGACCCCCTGCTTAATCCCAACGTGGAAGAGATCCCCTACAACGGGCTGGACGAGAACTGCAACGGCATGGAGGACGATGACGATCTCGACGGCGATGGCTATGGATATGCTACTGAATGCAACGACAACGATGCGAGCATCAACCCTAGGGCCACTGAAATCACCGGCAACGGCATCGATGAGAACTGTAACGGCATGGCGGACGACACTTCAGATACTTCGGGGAAAAACGGGAAATGGGGTGATGGGCATCCCGGGAAAGGGAAAAAGTAAATGTCTTTCAACCTGCCGTATGGTATGACCGTCTTCTGCCTTGCCGTATTGCGGCCTCCCATCGACGGTCTGGATTCACCGTATCTGAAGGAGCACGGAAGTTTTTCAGGCAGGTTGCATACAAGTATGAATAACGTAGTCTTGGCTAATAGGGAAACATTTAGTTAAAAGGATCGATTATGAGCATAAACTTTATCAAACAAGCATTTTTGGCAATAGCAATCATCTTCCTTTGCTCCGGTGTCGCTTTTGGGGCGCAAACCATATTTGATTGGAATGAATCGGGTACGTCTGGAACAACCTGGCCGGGATGGACTTGGTCAAATGACACAAATGGATACGGAGGGTCCGGCTGGAGGAAAAATGACGGAAAGTTTTATTATGGGGATTCAGGGTGGTTCCCAAGGGCATTCCAAAAAAGTGACTATGGCAATGATAGTATTGGTACTATCGTGCAAGACAGGGCGCCTAGTACGGAATCTGGAGGATCTCTAAAGGTATATGACACTGGTAAAACTTCTGTTTATCAAGCTGGGCATTGGTTTCAATGGGGTAAAAACTTTAGCAGCCAGGGTTTGGCGACCAATGATACAGATAGACTTGATTTTTATTTCAAGCCTGTCGGCATCTCTAATAGCGGCCTGACATCTGATCCTAATAACGGTAATATTCACTTTGGGACATATCTGTGTTGGGATGGTGGCGGTCTAGGAGGGGAAAGTTGTCCTAAAGAAGCCAACAACCAACATTATTATCACATGTTCACTGTCAATTCAGGCACATGGTTGCATATGCAGCTAAATCGCCACCCCCAACACCAGAGAGGTATGAAAGAGGCTGATAAACCAGACGACAATCCTTCTCCGTACAACTACTTTTCCGTTATGAATAGTTTTTATTTGGAAATTCGATACCCGAATTCAAGTAAAACATATTATATCCTAGACGAAGTTAAGTTAAGTGAAACAAGTCAACCAGAGAATGATATCTCAATTAACTCAGTCTGGGTTGGATATTGGCCGGAAAGCGACAAGTGGGAAATTGGATTCATGGACGACTCTTTTAATGCAACCGGATATAATTCGTCATCTCAGTCGACTTTCGAGGTCCGCTACTCCACATCTCCTATCACCAATGCAAATTATGCTCAAGCTACCGTAGCAGAGCCTGAGTATTGGGAGCGTGGAACTACAAATAAGTTCAGGCGCCCAAACTCTTGGAAAAAGCCGGCATGGACTCGCTTCACCATTCCAAATTCTATTGAGCAGTCTGTGAATAGAATCTATTTTGCCATAAAAGATGTTTCATCTACGGCCAATGGTGATGGTCATAATGCACCAAGTTCTTTGATTCACACGATTGACTATGATCTAAAACCAGGAACTGATTCCGATTCAGCAGGAGGTACGCCACCTAAACCTGTCGCGAACCTGCGCATTATCAATTAAAGAATTTGTTATATCTCACTCAGAGGCACAAAGCCTCCGGAGTCATCCGGAGGCTTTTGTGCCTTGGAGTTTTCAGGACAACGGCTACGCTGGTCACTCATTTGTCTTTGTCAGTTACGGATACCAAAACACTATTAATCGGCTATAAATCACTAACAATGCGACAGACTTCACTGGCATTCCAGCCCCAGTTCAGTCGTCTGTTCACTTTCTCTCTGGCCGAAGCGCCAAGGGAATTACGGAAACACCCATTTTCAGAAAGCGATGCCAAGACGTCTCTCAGACTATAGAAATCGTCTACCAGAAAAACCTTTCCATTTACCTCGGGGTCAATAATATCCAAAAGATTTTTTGTATCCGGTGCCACAACAGCCTTGCCCATTGACATATACTCGATGACCTTCATGGGTGATGCATAAAAGGTGGTCTTGGGACTAACCGCGATATCGATCAGATTTACATACTGGGGAACTTTCTCATGGT
Organism: Desulfuromonas sp. TF; assembly: GCF_000472285.1. Taxonomy (NCBI): domain Bacteria; kingdom Pseudomonadati; phylum Thermodesulfobacteriota; class Desulfuromonadia; order Desulfuromonadales; family Desulfuromonadaceae; genus Desulfuromonas; species Desulfuromonas sp. TF. The sequence goes on along the minus strand of NZ_KI421418.1, from coordinate 349,872 downwards.
CAACACGTCCGGTGATCGCTGCTTTACCTTCCAAGCCTGTTTCCTTGATCAATTGTTCAATCTCCTGCCTGATGGGGCCGTCCCCAACAATCAGAAGAAAAATATTTTTTTCCTTTGACAACTCAGCAACAGACCGCACCAGAATATCAACTCCATGCCACGGCCGTAAAACTCCCGTAAAGCCAATTGTTACATCATCTCTTCCGATGCCTAATTCATCGAGAAGTTCTTGAGACTTCGGAGCGGGTATGAATTTTTTATCATTCACACCATTAGGCATGACAATGATTTTTTCTTGCGGTACACCCACAGAGATTAAATATTCCTTGAGTGGAGTTGAAACGACTATCGTTCTGTTAGCATGTTTGCAAACCCAACTCTCAATAAAAAAAGCCAACTTGCGAAAAATCAATTTTTCATCCGGTTCCTGACTACGTTCAAGCGCAAGAGGAGCATTTACTTCAACCAGTATCGGAACTTTGTTGATTTTTGCAGCCAAAATACATCCGGCATTAAAAGTTATATAACGATCGTAAATGAAATCAGGTCGATTTTTTTTGATTAACCGAAAGATCTGAAAGGCACTATAAATTGTGTAAGCAATCTCGCAGACTTCAAATAGGATGCAGGGCATTCCCTTTTTCAATCTAGTCAACAAGCCAACCCTTTGATTGAGCTCCGGCTTTGTCTCACCAACCGGCCCCACAACCATGACCTCATGCTCAAGTGCTCGGAATGCTGCAACCATATCACGAATATGAATACCCTCTGCGCCATCGCCAAGAGTTCTATGATGATAAAGAATTTTCACACACTTCTCCTCAGCACTTTTGATCTGCCACAGGTTCAAGGACCTTTCGATAAATAGCCAATACTTGCCGGGCGCAGGCCTCCCATGTCCTGCTCTGCATCCTTTCAGATATCTCTTTCCGATCCCAAAGAGTAGTCAAAGCTTTTTTAATATTCTGTTCCAAAGCCTTCAAATTCTGAATATCAGCAATGAAACCGTTATGCCCAGGCGCAACAAAATCCCTTATGGCACCAACATCAGTCACAACAACCGGTACACCACTGGCCAAAGCCTCCAAAACAACATTTGGACACCCTTCGCCCTGGGTTGCCAGGCAGAAAAGGTCGGCAGCGCAATACCAGGTGTTGAGCTGTTCATGATCGACCTTGTCGATCATGTGAACATTGTTCAGGCCCAACTCCTGGATCATGCGGCGCAATGCAGGGCTAAAATCCCCTTCGGGGT